>JBBAFX010000010.1:0-22610 GCA_041655195.1 Trueperaceae bacterium | reverse complement strand
GTCTTGAGAACGCAGCCGACATCCTGGAGGAACTAGCATGACCTTCAGCACCAACCCACTGACCCTCACGCTGAAGCTGGTGCGGCAGCGCAACTCGCTCTTCATCATCACCAGCGTCTACTTCCTGATAATCCACGCGCTGCCCGTCCTGACCGGGGTGTTCATGGGCGGCCTCTTCGACGCGCTCACCGGCGCGGAGGCGGCCGTGTTCTCCCCGTGGACGTTCCTGGCGCTAGCGCTCGCCACGGACATCGCCCGCATCGGGCTCTTCGTGGGCGGCATCCGCACCTGGGTCAGCTACTACATGGAGATCACCTTGCACCTGCGCAGCTCGGTGCTGGGCTACCTGCTGAGCGCCGCCGGCTCGCGGCGCCTACCCGACTCACCCAGCGAAGCCGTGACCCGCTTCCGCGACGACGTGAACGACATCGGCGAGTACATAGAGAACTGGGTGGACTTCTGGGGGCTGGCCGCGTACGCGGTAGTGGCGCTCGGCATCATGCTGTACGTGAACGCCGTCATGACGCTGGTGGCGTGCGTGCCGCTAGTGTTCATGCTCGTCATGTCGAACGTGCTGCGCCCGTACATCCGCGTAGCGCGGCGTCAGAGCCGCGAGGCCACCAGCCGCGTGACCGACTTCTTAGGAGAAACGTTCGGGAGCGTCCAGGCGGTGCAGGCCGCCGGGGCGGAGCGGGCGGTGCTGGGCCGCCTCGAAGCCCTCAACGTGACCCGCAAGAGCGCGGCCCTCAAGGACACGCTGCTCACCGAGGTCTTCCGCTCCGTGAGCGGCAACATGGTCAACGTGGCCATGGGCGTGGTGCTGCTCATGGGCGCCTCCGCGCTGCGGGCGGGCACCTTCACGGTCGGTGACTTCGCGCTCTTCGTGACGCTGCTGCCGCGCCTCACCTACACCATGTCGTTCATGGGGCTCATGTTCGTGCAGCACAAGCGCACGGGCGTGGCGTACGAGCGCCTTGGGCGCCTGATGGTGGACGCCCCCGTGGAGGCTCTAGTGACCCCGCGCGACCTGCAGCTCGAGCGGCGGGAGTCGGCGCCTTACCAGCCTGCCGCTGTTGGCCGCGAGCAACTGGAGCTACTTGAGGTTGAGGACCTCACTTACCATCACCCCGACGCCGCCGAGGGCCTCCACGGGGTGAGCTTCCACGTGCGGCGCGGCGAGTTCGTGGTGGTAACAGGGCGCATCGGCTCGGGCAAGACCACGCTCCTGCGCGTGCTGCTCGGCATGCTGCCTAAGTCTCGCGGCACCGTGCGCTGGAACGGGGTGGAGGTCACGGACCCGGCCTCGTTCTTCGTGCCGCCGCGCAGCGCCTACACCTCGCAGGTGCCGCGTCTCTTCTCGGACTCGCTGCGCGAGAACGTGGCGCTCGGGCGCGACCTTACGGACGCGGACGTGAACGCCGCCCTGGAGCTAGCCGTGCTGGGCCCCGACGTGGCGGCCATGCGGCAGGGGCTTCAGACCGAGGTGGGCGCCCGCGGCGTGCGGCTCTCAGGCGGTCAGGTGCAGCGCGCCGCCGCGGCGCGCATGCTGCTCAGGGAAGCGGAGCTACTGGTGTTCGACGATATCTCCAGCGCACTGGACGTGGAGACCGAGCGGCGCCTGTGGGACGGGCTCTTCAGCGAACGCGCCGTCACGTGCCTGGTGGTCTCGCACCGCCGTGCGGCCCTCGAACGCGCCGATAGGGTGATCGTGCTAGACGAGGGCCGGGTGGTGGCTAGCGGCACGCTGGCTGAGGTGCTACCCGTCATGCCGGAACTTGGCGGTGCGGGGGCGCCACCGGAAGAGGTGGCGCCGGTCGCGCGTGCTTAGCCGCGGCTACGCTGGGCGCGCGCGATCGGCGCGCCCAGGCGACCGCGCTCAGGCTGCAGGGCGAGCTTAGCTGCGGGTCAGCGGCGCGCCGCCTCCGGGGTGCGGCCCTGCAGCACCACGGCGGTCCACTCCGCCAGCCAGCGCTGCTGGTTGGCTTGGATGACGTCTGAGGGCACGGCTGGGGCGGTCACGCCCGGCGCCACGGAGGCGTGCTCCACGAACTCGGCTGGCAGCTCCGCGGCGGCCAGCACAGGGTGCACGAACATCTCCATGGGGATTGCGTCCTGCACGGCGGCGCTCAGCATGAAGTCCACGAACGCCTGGGCGGCTTCCTGTTGCTGGGTGCCGGCCAGGATGCCGATGGCCTCGATCTGCCGGTAGGCGCAGCCCTGGCAGCTTAGGTTGGCGGTAGGCGGGGTGGCCAGCGGCTCCTCCGCGAAGATGACCTCCGCGGCGGGGCTGCTGAGGTAGCTCACCACCACCGGCCTGGTACCGCCGTAGTGGCTGAAGAGCGTGTAGTAGGCGTCGGTCCAACCGTCCGCTACCTCCACGCCGTTCGCGGTTAGGTCCGCCCAGAAGTCCAGCCAGTCGCCGCCCGCGTAAGGGGCTAGGCCCTCGATGCCGGCCGCCGCGTCGCCGAAGCGCGCCACGGTGGCGAGCAGGAACGCCAGCCCCGGGCTGGAGGTGGCCGCGTTCTGCACCACCAGCAGGTCCGCGTACTTGGGGTCGGCGAGTTCCTCAAGGGTCTGCGGCAATGCCAGTTCGCGTTCCGCGAACCAGGCCACGTCGATGTTGGGGATGACCCAGCCCACGTCTACGGGCGTGACGAGGTCGTCGGCTGCGAAGCGGTACTCCTCGGGTACGCCCTGCAGCGCGGGGCTGCGGTAGGGGAGGAAGATGCCCTCGTGACGGGCCCGTTCTAGCAGGCTGTCGTCCACGCCGAAGAGCAGGTCGCCTACGGGGCGCGCTTTGGTGAGGATGGCGCGGTTGAGGGCCTCGCCTGCGTCGCCCGCTGGTAGGAACACCACTTCGATACCGGTGGCGGCCGTGAACTCCTCGATGACCTCCGTGGGCAGGGAGAAGGAGCTGTGGGTCAGCACCGTGATGCGCTGGGCTGCGGCCGTGCCTAGTAGGGCAAGAGCCGCCACTAGCAGGGCCACGATCAGCTTGGTGAGCTTGATGGCTGGGAACTTAGGGGTTGGGATATGTAGCTTGCGAGTCATTGCGTCCTCCTGATCACTTTCTGATCACCTTCGGACGCACCGGCCGCGGCTTCGGCCGCGTGCGTCACTCTCCCTCCGCCCGCATTACCGGGTTCAGGTTCTAGGGTGTGATCTCAGCCCCGCTTGGCGCGGGACACCCCTGGCGACACCTCGACCGTATACCGGCCCGCCGTAGCTTGCAACAGGTCGCGTCACCTACTAAGCGCGACCTACCTAGCGCGCGGGCAGCGGCCGGCGTCATAGTTACGTAACGGTGTTAGGGCCTCACCTTCTCTTGATGCGGGCTATACGCAACGTACATGTGCCGGGGCTAGCTTGCAGGCATTCACAGCGCCGCGGTTCGTAGCGGCGAACGGAGGATGCAAGTGAGTGAACGGAACGACTTGATCACGAGGCGCGGCGCGCGTGCGGGCCGCCTGTTGGCAGCGTTACTGCTGGTGGCAACCCTGGTTCTGGCCTTCGCGCAGGGCGGCTTCGGCGGCGCTCCCGGCCAGCGCGGTCAGCCGGGCCAACAAGGCCAGGTACCGCCGGGCTTCCCGGGCGGGCAGGGCTTCGGAGGCGAGACCGAGAGGCTCGAACTAGTTGAACGCTTCGATGCGGATGGCAGCGGCTTCCTGGAAGCCGAAGAGCGCGCGGCCGCCAAGGAGTACCTGGCCGAGATCGGCTGGAGCTCCGGCGGTCGCCGCGGGGGCGGCCTGGGTGGCGGGGGCACCAGCGGCGGTTCCACCGGCGTGAGCCTCACGCCTGAAGACGTTGAGGTGTACGCAGACGCCGATTTCTACGACACCGACGTGGTGCGCACCATCTTCATCGAGCTCGGTTTCGACGACTGGGAGGCAGAGATGGAGGCGTTCTACAACACCGACGTCGAGCTGCCCGCCACCGTGGCCATCGACGGCGTGACGTACGAGAACGTGGGGCTGAGGTTCCGCGGCAACTCGTCGTACAGCATGGTCTCAACGGGCCTCAAACGGCCCCTGCGCTTGAAGATGGACACGGTGGTCAGTGGTCAGAACGTGGAGGGCGTGCGCACCATCAAGCTCCTCAACGGCATCAACGACGCCAGCCAGATCCGCACCGTGCTGACCTCCACGATCCTGCAGGACTACATCGCGGTGCCGCGCGTGAACTTCGTGCGGGTGGTCATCAACGGCGAGATCTGGGGCATCTACCAGAGCCAGCAGAACTTCAACCGCGACTTCCTAGAAGACTGGTACGGCGAGTCCGACGGCGTGCGCTGGGAGATCGGTGGCAGCCCGAACGGCCAGGGCGGCATGCTCTACCTGGGCGACGACCCCGACCTGTATAGGGACGTGTACGAGATCCAGAACCGCGACACGGCGGCGAGCTGGTCGGCGCTGACCGAGCTGTTCAGGGTGCTCACCGAAACGCCTCTCGACCAGCTGGTGGAGGAACTCGAGCCGATGCTCGACATCGACGGCGTGCTGCGCTACCTGGCGCTGGACGTGGCGCTGGTGAACAGCGACGGCTTCTGGACCCGCGCTAGCGATTACGAGCTGTACCTCGACGAGAGCGGCCGCTTTCACATGATCAACCACGACATCAACGAGACCATGTCGAGCTCCAGCGGTTTCGGCCCCGGTTTCGGGGGCGCCGGTCGGCGCGGCGAAGCTTCCGGTGCAGCTTCCAGCGGCGTGAACTTGAACCCCCTGGTGGGTCTCACTGACGCCTCGGTGCCGCTGCGCTCGCGCCTGCTGGCCGTGCCGGAACTGCAGAAGCGCTACCTGGAGTACATGCTCGACGTGGCCGAGCGGTGGCTCGACTGGGAGACCCTCGGGCCCATCGCCGAGCAGTACCAAGCGCTGATCGACGCCGACATGGCGGTGGACACACGCGCGCTCACCTCCTACGAGCAGTTCCAGGGCGCGCTGGCAGACCTTGAGGCGTTCGTTACCGCGCGGCGTGAGTACCTGTTGGCTACGCTGCCGGGGCTCATCGAACAGATCGACGTGCCTGCCTACCAACCTACTGCGGCTAGCGCCAACACTGCCCCCGTGGCGGCGAGCACGGAGTCAGCGCCAGGTGTGCCGACTACTGCGGCCACCGGGAACGCCGACGCCGCTGAACCTCAGGGCGGCACTGCGGCCGAGACCCAGTCCGCCCCCTTCGAGGTGCTGGCAGAGCGCGCTTACGCCGAGAAAGACGGCCCCACCGGTTGGCACGTTACGGCCGGTACCGGCAGCGTCGTGACGCTGGCGGACGCCGCTGGCGCCGTTACCAACGCGTTCGCCTACGGCGCGCTGGGCGAGGGTTTCGGGGCTAGCAAGCTCGACCAGTGCGTGCCCATCAGCGCCGGCCAGGACCTCAGCATCGAGCTCTCGGTCATGGCGGCCACGGCCACCGCGGACGCCAGCGGCGTGGCGGTGCGCGTGAACCCGAACTTCCACGACAGCTTAGAGGCGTGCCTTGGGGCGCTGGCTGCTGACTCGGGCGCGAGCCGATTGAGCGGCGGCCGCAGCGACGCGGACATCGACCACCCGTTCGGCTCCGCGGGCGGGCAGACGTGGGTGCGCCTGGACGCAGACCTGTTACCGGAACTCAGTTACGCCGCTGCCGACATTCCCGCGGACGCCACCTACCTGCGTCTCAGCGTCAGGGCGCGCGACCGCAGCGGCGCGGAGGAGGCGCCCACCGTGCTCGTGAGCGACGTGAGCGTTCAGCAGGCCGGCGCCGAGCTCGTGGTGAACGGCGGTTTCGATCAGGAGTGAGCGGCCGCGTGACCTTACTGGGTGGCGCGGCCGCTGCCGTCTGCCGGCTTGCGGCGGGGCAGGCGCCAGGCCGCCAGCAGGGTGGTGGCGAAGAAGAGCGCGCCGGACGCAAGGAACACGTAGCGGTACTCGGTGGCGCCCGGCGCGCTAGTGAGCGTGACGATAGCGCCCGCTACCAGTGGCGCCACGGCCCTCGAGGCGGAGCCGATGGAGGTATCGAGGCCGTACACGGTGCCCGCCTCGCTGGGGTCGGTGAGGCGCGCGAGCATGGTGCTGATGGCGGGCAGCACGCCGCCCACGGCTAGGCCCACCAGGGTGTTCAGCGCGATTAGCTGCCACACCTCCGTAACGAACGTCATGGGCAAGTAGAAGATGGCGGTGGCCAGGGCGCTGTACACAAGCACCGGGCGCTCGCCTACCCGGTCGCTCAACCTGCCCAGCACCACGCCCGAGAACGTGCCGGCGGCGGAAGCCAGGCCGATAGCCAGACCTGTATATATGCCGGCCACGTCGCCCCTAACGGAGATGGCCGCCACGAAGAGCGGCAGGAACGGCACCAGCATGGTGCGGCCCAGCCAGGCTATGAACCTGAGCAGGTACGCAAGTGACACACCAGGCACCCGCACCACGTGCGCCCACGACTTGAACACGCCCCCGAAACCGCGCGGCACGCTCTCGGCGCGGGTGAAACGCTCCTCCACCCGCAGCAGTACCAGTAGGCCGCCCACGAACAGGAGCACCGCCGTGACCACGAACGCAATGCGGTAACCGAAGAAGAACTCCAGCACCCCGCCGATCATGGGCCCCACGGATACCCCGGCCCAGCTGGCTGTTTGCATGAGGCCCATGGCGTAACCGAGCCGCTCGCGCGGCGTGACGGACGCCACCAGCGACGAGCTAGCCGACATGACCCCGGTGATGAGGCCCTGCACTAACCGCAGCAAGGTCAGCTCCTCCGCGCTACCGGCGAAGGCCATGAGCAGTATCACCACCGCGCCGCCGAACATGGAGCGCTGCACCATGAGCTTGCGGCCGTAACGGTCCGCCATGGCGCCCCAGAACGGCGCAGCGATCATCATGGCCACCGCCTGCACGCTGAACACGGCGGAGACCCAGAAGACCAGCGAGCCGCCCGACCGGACCCCTAAGTACTCCACGTAGTTCGGCAGGAACGGGAAGATGGTGGAGAAGCCCACCGATGCCAGCAGCTGGGCCACGAACATGACGCCCAGGGTGCGCTGCCAACGCAGCTTCGGTGGTTTCTCGCTCGGCTCCATCAACTGCGGGTCATGCTACTACCGTTCCGGCGGTCACCTGTGACGACCCTCCGGCGGTTAGCCTTGGGCATGCCGTTCACCGACGTTCAAGTGCTGGCGCGTTGCCCCCTGTTTGCGGAACTGGGGCCCGCCGACCTGCAGGCGCTGGCGGCCGTGGCGTACCGGCGCAAGCTCGAACCTGCCGAGGCGCTCTTCTTCGCGGGCGAGGAGGCGCAGGGCATGCACGTGGTGGTGAGCGGCAAGGTGAAGGTGTTCATCGTTTCGCCCGCCAGCGGCCGGGAGGTGGTGCTCACTGTGGAGCACCCGTTCAACACCGTGGCCGAGCTGGTGGCTCTGGACGGTGGGCCGTACCCTGCCAGCGCTGAAGCGGCGGAGCCCAGCGAGGTGCTGGTGCTGGCACAGGACGGCTTCCAGCGCGTGCTGCACGACAACCCAGGCATAGCCCTGCACCTCATGCGCATGCTGGGCCGGCGGCTGCGCCGTTTGGTGGGGCTGGTGGAGGCCATCTCGTTCCAAGAGGTGGTGCACAGGTTGGCGCGCTACCTGTTGGCGGAGGCCAAGGCGGGCTTACCGTTTACGCTCGACACGAACGCGGCCATAGCCGCCCAGCTCGGTACCGTGCCGGAACTGGTGAGCCGCAACCTCTCGCGCCTCCACGCTGGCGGCGCCATAAGCATGGTGGGCCGTACGGTCGAAGCCCTCGACGCCGAGCAACTGAACGCCATGGCGAACAGCGTGGGGCGCTAGGCGCTGCAGCCAACCGTCCTGGGCGGGCCGCCCAGGGCCCAGCTACCGGCCCTTACTCACCAGAAGCCCAGCGTGCTCTTGGCGGTGTCGCTCATGGAGTCAGGCGTCCAGGGCGGGTCCCACACCAGCTCCACGCTGACCTCGTCCACGCCCGGCACCTGACCCAGCACGTGCTTCACGTCCGCCTCGATACTGGCGTGCAGCGGGCAGCCGGGGGTGGTGAGGGTCATCTCGATGTTCACCACGCCGCCCACCACGCTCACTACGTACACCATCCCTAAGCTCACGATGTCGAGGCCCAGCTCCGGGTCTATGACGGCGTGCAGCGACTCCAGCACGTTACGTGCCGGCAGGTTGGCGTTGATCTCGTTGAAAGTCGTTTCGGTCATGACGCCTCCTGGGCAGTGACCGCAGCGGCGTCTCGCGCCAGGCGGCGGCCCGCCAATACGGTGGTGCTGACCACGTGCACCACCTGCACGAACTGGCTGGCCGCTCCCACCAGGAGTAACGACGCGGCCGCGTACGCCAGTGCCGGCTGATGCGTGACGAAAGTGGCGCACAGTAGCAGCGCCCCGCCCGTCAACGACCACGTGGTCACTGGCTCCAGCTCGTCTCGCATGAGGTCCCTTAGGAGCGGCGCTCCGCCCGACACCCCGCCCGTCTTGGCGTTGGCGAACACCGCTGTCCACACGAGGAACGAGGTGATCTTGACCAGCATGCCGCTAACGGCCAAGCCGATGAAACCCACCAGGAACGCCGCGCCGGCCGCAGCTGGCTGGCCGAACAGCACGAGCAAGCCCGCGACCGGCATGAAGAGGTGCGCCAGCACGTAACGCTCGATAGGGGCCTCGAGCTTCTTGCGCAGACGCCGCTTATGAATGGCGTACACCTCGACCAGTTGCATGAGCCCACCGGCCGCCAGCAACAGCGTGGGCAGCGGCCCTAACTGCACGCGCAGGAACGCCTGCACGCTCTCGGCCACCAGCGCCGCCGCCACCAGGTAGATCGCGGCGCGCACACGCCACTGGCCGCCCCCCTTGGAAAGCGCGAACATGGACAGCAGCTTCTGACCGGACCCGACGATGCCCAGCATGAACGCTCCGAACAGCCCGAGCGTCAGGTGCAGTTTGACGGGGTAACCCACCACGCTAGCCACGGAGAGAGTGGTGCGGGCGCTGGCCAGCAGGAAACCAGCTATGACGGTGAAGGCCAGGAAGACCACCGACAAGATGAGCGCGTGGCTGCCGGCGTCCTTCGGCCACCGCCGCAGGGCCGTGGCCACCAGCTGCGCCAGCAGCAGGAGCCAGGCGAGGCTCGTGCCTATGGCTCCCCACTGCAGCCAGGTCGGCGCGAAGCCCCTGGCGAAGCCCGTGACAACTGCGGCGCTGCCGAGCACGAGCAGCGGGGTGGTCACGTAACCGAGCCGAGGCCACGCTAGCTTGGTCACGAACATGACCGCTGGTAACTGCTGCAGGGTACCGGCGAAGATGAGACCCACGAAACCCAGCGTGAACACGTGCACGAGCGCCACCATGGTGGGCGAGTTGACGGGACCAGCCAGCACCGCCGCGTTGGGCAGCAGCACGGCGCCGCCGGCCAGCAGCGCCAGGGCGCCCGCCAGCAGCGTGCCTATCGGCAGGAACGGGGGCGCACCGTCGGCGCCCAGGCGCGGCATCACGGCGCCTAGCCCCCCTTGGTGATGCGGACGCGCGCGCTGCCGTCCGGCAGTTCCTCCACTTGGTAATCGGCGCCTTCGTCGGCCAGTTGCGGTAGCAGGTAGATGGGCACGCGGTCGTTATGAATGACGAGCACCTCGCCCGCGGCCATGCCGGCCAGCGCCTCAAGCGTACGGATCATGGGGTTGGGCGGCTCGAGCCCACGGTTGTCCAGGAACGTTTCAGCCATATCGTTACCTAGCTTCCGCCCGCGCGCGCTACGAACGCGATGACCTACGTCATGGTGCTGCAAGCGCGCCGCCTGACAGGCTTACAGGCGTGGCAGAGACAGCTCGGCACGACAGTACGTTGCAAGGTGGCGAATACGAAGGCGCGCGCGCAGCCGCGGAGCATGAGGAGCGGCGCCAGCGCCTGCTGGGCATGCGCGTTTCCCGCATCCTGGAGGCGCACGAGGACGCGCTCAGCCTGCTCATAGCCGGCGGCTTCGAACCGCTGGCCAACCCCGTAGCGCGCCTTGCCATGGCCCACACGGTCAACCTGGGGCAGGCGTTCCGCATCCGCGGTCAGGCTGAGGAGCAGCAGGAGTCGCTCATAGCGCAACTGCTGGCGCTCGGCGTGGACCGAGGAGCCGACTAACGTGCCCCTCCTCAAGCCGCTAGAGCAGGTGCGTTACTCGGAACGCGGACCGGTGCCTCGGCCCCTGCACATGGGGGAAGGCATGGTCGTCATGCTCCTCTGCCTGCAGAAGGGCCAGGAACTGGTGGCGCCCGACAACGACCTGACCGAGACCGTCTTCACGGTGCTAGAGGGCGACGGCTTCATACAGGAGAACGACGAGCGCCACGCGGTCAGCGCTGGCAGCGTCGTTCACATAATGCCCGGTAGCACCAAGGCGCTGATAGCCGGCGAGGGTACCTTCACGGTGCTCGGCACCAGACGCCTGTCGGGAGGTCCGCGTGCAGCCAGGAACTGAAGCGCCACTCAGACCCGACGCCATGTGGGTCGACCCCCTCAGCTGCATCGAGTGCGGCATCTGCGAGGAGGTCGCTCCCGGCATCCGTAACGATCCGTTGCGGGTGGCAGTGTCGGCCGAGAGCCTCGAAGCCATGTCCGTTTGCCCCACCGGCGCCATCCGGTGGCTGGAAGGAGACCAGGAACCATGAAGCAGGTAGACGTTAGAACCATCCACCCCCGCGAGCGCCATCCGCTCCTCTTCAAGACGTTCGACGACCTCGAGGCCGGCCAGGCGTTCGAGCTCGTGAACGATCACGACCCCAAGCCGCTCTTCTATCAGTTCCAGATGGAGCGTCCGGGCACGGTCGAATGGGAGTACCTCGAGCAGGGCCCCGACACCTGGCGTGTGCGCATAGGCAAGAGCGCCTAGAGGAACCCGCGCCCGCCACTAGCGCGGGCGGTAAACTCACACCGTGAGCGTCTGGCAAGTCGCCTTCTTACGCGCCGCCCTCTTCTGGCTTGTCGCCACCGGAGCCCTCGGGGTCTGGGTGAGCTTCAACCCGGGGATGGCGGCGCTCGTCAGAGCCACCCACGCCCACATGGGCATCATCGGTTTCTTCCTAGCCATGGTCATGGGCGTGGCGTTCTGGATGCTGCCCCGGCCGGGCGGCATCCGCCAGAAGGGCTTCGAGTCCGTAACGTTCCTGCTGCTGCAGACCGGGCTCGTGCTGCGTGTGGTGGGCGAGCCGTGGTGGCGTTCCGGCGGCGGCAGCCTGCCTTACGCCCTCTTTACGGCCAGCGGCGTCTTCCTGCTGCTAGCCATGCTCACTTTCGCTTACGCCATGACCAAACGGGTGGTGACCATGAAGGTCATCCACGAGAAGGGGCTGGGGCGTCGCCGACCCGTAACGCAGCCCGGCCGGCCAGCGCCGGCGCGGAGCGGAACCGACTCGAGCACCACAACGGGCTCAGAGAAGAGTACAGAGACCAGCACAGAGACCAGCACAGAAACGAGCGCGGGCTCTGCTAACGGCACGGCCACCGGCGACGAGGGCGGCACCAGCTCCTAACTGGCGCTGCTACTCGTCCGTCTCGAGGACCCGCGTGTTGGCCATCTTGTCGCCCCATCGCCTGCCATCTGGTGACGTGAGCACCAGGTAAAGCTCGTAAAGGCCGATGAGCAGCGCCACCGGCGCCACCAGGAACCAGAGTAGACCCAGCGGCAGCATGGAGAGCGCCAGGGTCCAGTTACGCCGCGCGGAGGTGGCCAGGTCCATCTTGCCGCCGTCCTCGCGTTGCACGGTGAGCTTCATCATGCGCTTGCCCAGCGAGCGGCCCTTCATGAAGTCGAAGTCGAAACCGTCACGTAGCAGCAGGTAAGCCGCGCCCACGAGCGACCCGAGCGCCCCTGAGGCTGGCGCCAGCACGGCGTACAGGACCATGGCGATGACCCAGTCGATGATGTACGAGATGGCGCGCTTGCCGATCTCGGGCTTGGCCCCGCTGGTCGCGAACTGCGGCCCACCCGCGGGTGGCTCGCTGCCCGGCGGCGCCGTGTCCGAACTGGAGTGCGGCGGCGGCTGCACAGGGGGTTGTGCTGGCACGGGCGACACACCCGTGTCCGGTTCTACGGGCGGAAGGGGAGCGCCGTTATCGTTATCGGTCATTGAACCGCTCCTTCTGGACGCCACCCCGCCTCACTAGGCGAGCTGCAGCGTCCTACACAACAACAAGATACCGACAGGATAGGGCATGACGGCTGCATGGGCGGTGCGAGGAAGGCCACAGCCGCGGCCGGGGCTTTGGCCCCATGGCCGCTCCCACGTGCATGGCATAAGGTTATTGCGGAGGCGCCCTCAGGGCGGCAACGACTGATGTCTAGAACGCACAGCTTCTACGTGGTACCAACCGCGCCCGGGGTCGGCCTCACGTCCGTCTGCCTGGGCTTCGTGCACGCCCTCGAACGCGAGGGCCTCAACGTGGGCTTCTTCAAACCGATCCGCCAGCCTGGCGACGACGTGGGGCCGGAGCGGTCCACCGAGTTCGTGCGCCGCTCCACGAACATAAGGCCGGCCGACCCCCTGGCATTCGGCGCCGCCGAGGCCATGCTGGCCGCCGGCAAGCGTTCCGAGCTGCTGCAGCAACTGGTGGGCAGTTACGGCCGTTCCGCCGCTGGCGCCGACGTGGTCATAGTGGAGGGCCTGGCGGCCACCAGCGATCACCCGAGCCTGGACGACCTGAACGCGGACATAGCGCGCGCCATAGACGCGCACGTCATCCTGGTCGCCACCCCGCAGCCGTCGCTGGCGGCGCTCGAGGACCGCCTCGACATGACCGCGCAGCTCTTCGGCGGCGCCACAGCCGAGAAGGTCATCGGCGTGGTCATAAACCAACTGAACGCGCCCGCCTTCGACGTGCTCGGCACCACCCGCACGGCGCTGAAGATGCCCGACGAGCTCCTGCACGCCGACGACCTGAAGGCGCGCCTGCGCATCTTCCGCGACCCGGACTTCGCCTTGCTGGGCGCCGTGCCGTGGGAGCAGGGCATGGCGTCGCCCCGCACGCTCGACGTAGCTGCCTACTTAGGCGCGTCCGTGCTGCACGAGGGCGAGCTGGCCAACCGCCGCGTGGTTGACGTATCGCTCGTGGCCCGCAACGTGGCGCACATGACGCACCGGCTGCGCCCTGACGCGCTGATAATCACCCCCAGCGACCGTGACGACATCATCATCGCCGCTGGCATGGCCGCGCTGAACGGCGTGCCCCTCGCCGGCCTCGTGCTGACCGGCGACGTGGAGCCCAGCCCCGAAGTCATGCGCCTCTCCGCCAAGGCGTTCGCCACCGGGCTGCCCGTACTGCAGGTGGGCTCCGACTCGTACGTGACGGCCGCCCGCGCCGCCGCCATGCCCGTCGAGGTACCCCTCGACGACGTTGAGCGCATGGAACGCGGCATGGAATCCGTGGCGGAGCACCTCGACCTGACACCGATCCTCGAGATCCTCGGCAGCGAACGCGAGCTGCGCCTCTCGCCCCCTGCCTTCCTGTACCGGCTGGTGGAGATGGCGCGCGAAGCTGGCAAGCGCATAGTGCTGCCCGAGGGCGACGAACCCCGCACCGTGAAGGCCGCCGCCATCTGCGCTGAGCGCGGAATAGCCACCTGCGTGCTTCTGGGCGACCCCGACGAGATCCACCGCGTAGCCGAAGCGCAAGGGCTGGAACTTGGGGAGGGCGTGCAGATCGTGGAGCCCACCGACGAGCTGCGCGAGCGGTACGTGGCGGGCATGGTGGCGCTGCGCAGCCACAAGGGACTCACAGACGACGGCGCCCGCAACCAGCTACGCGACAACGTGGTGCTGGCCACCATGATGGTGGCGCAGGGCGAGGTCGACGGGCTGGTCTCCGGCGCCGTGCACACCACCGCCAGCACCGTGCGGCCCGCCCTGCAGCTCATAAAGACCCACGAGGACGCCAAGCTGGTCAGCTCAGTGTTCTTCATGTGCCTGCCGGACCAGGTGCTGGTGTACGGCGACTGCGCCGTGAACCCGGACCCGAACGCGGAGGAGCTGGCCGACATAGCCATACAGTCCGCCGAGTCCGCCCGCGCTTTCGGCATCACGCCGCGGGTGGCGCTCCTCTCGTACTCCACCGGCAGTTCCGGCGAGGGCGCGGACGTGGACAAGGTGCGCGAAGCTACGTTCATAGCGCGCGAGCGGCGCCCGGACCTACAGATCGACGGCCCCCTGCAGTACGACGCGGCCACCGTGCCCAGCGTGGCGCGCGGCAAGGCGCCCGACAGCGCCGTGGCCGGCCGCGCCACCGTGCTCGTGTTCCCCGACCTCAACAGCGGCAACGCCACCTACAAGGCGGTGCAACGCTCGGCGGGGGTGGTGTCGGTGGGGCCCATGCTGCAAGGCCTGAAACGGCCCGTGAACGACCTCTCGCGCGGGGCGCTCGTCGACGACATCGTTTACACGATCGCCCTCACGGCCATTCAGGCCACGCAGAAGGCGCCAGCCGCTACGGCCTAAGAACGCACAGACGGGTGCCCGCGGGTGTCACGCCCAGCCGACCCTGCCGACTCTGCTCCGAGCGGGGCGGTGCTCGCCGGCTGAGCGCTAACCCGCGGGTACGCCTTCAGGTACGCGAGCCACACGCCCTGCAGGTCGTCGTAATGGCGCGCCAGCTCGCGGGCGGCGCCCTTAACCAGGGTGAGGCCCGGCGTGTACACCGCGCTCACGGCGGACAGAGCCCCCGTGTCGAGCCACGGCGTGCGCTCCACCCGGCCGAGTCCACGCCACATGACCTGCTCGGCGGACCATGGCCCCAGCCCAGGTAACGACTTCAACCACTTCAGCACCGCGGCGTAGTCGGCGGTTACTAGCTCTCGTTCGTCCACGCTGGCGAACTCGGTAGCCAACCCCTCGAGCCGCTCCACCTTGCGGAGGTTGTTGGTGGCCGCCACCAGCTCCGTGCGCGCGCCGTGCGCCAACCGGCCGGGGGCAGGGAAGAGCCGCAGACACGCGCCGTCCTTGGCCTGCACCTCGCTGCCGAGGAGCGCGGTCAGTCGCTCCATGGTGCCGACGGCGAAACCCTGCGGCGTGCGCTGCCGAACCACCGTCCAGCAGGCCGCCTGGAACGCGGACCGGAAACGGGGCGGGTGGAAGCCGTACAGCGCGGCTAGCACCGGCTGGAAGGCCGGGTCGTTACGGGACTCCTCCACCAGCGGGTCCAGCGCCAGCGACAGTGCCAGGAACTGATCTAGTTGGTCCCAAACGCTCTGCGCGTCCGCTAGGGTCACGTCGTGACGCCCCACCACGGTCAGTTTCAGATCCGGTGCGTAAGGCCCCTCGCCCTCAGCTGGCTCCAGCCGCACTATGGCCGGGCCCCCGTCTACCTCGCCTAGTTGCACGGCCAGCTCCCAACCCGTACCAGCCGTGAGTTCCGCGGGGTCTATAGGCGCGCCGCCTAGAGTCACGGGCCGGCCGCGGTCAGGCACCGCGCCGAAGCCCACTAGCGCCCTAAGCGTCTGCTCCCACGAGAACGGGGGCGCGGGCGTTACGGGTAGTAGGGAGGCCCCGACCTCGACCGGCAGCATGCTCGTGAGCCTACCGCACGCACCTGCGGGCGCTCCTTACGTATAATCTGCGGCCGTGGACGTTACCGCCGCCACCTTAGAGAAACTCTCGTTCGGGCGCATCCAGGCAGCCCTGGCCGACCGGGCTGGCACCTTCATGGGCATGGAACGTGCCCGGGCGCTCGCCCCGTACCCGAACGTGGCAGAGGCCGACCGCGCCCTCGAGCGGGTGGAGGAGATCGTGGCAGGCGGCGACCTGGCGCTCGGCGGTATAGAGGACGTGCGGCCGTACCTGCGGCGCGTGCGCGACGGCAACCTGCTCGACGGTACCGAGATCCTCTCCGTGGCGTACACCCTGGACGCCGCCGCCACCCTCCGCCGCGCCATCGTCGCCTCGGAGCGGCCCGCCCTGACGGAAGTAGCCGTGGGTATCGGCTCCTTCGACGGCGTACTCAGGCTGGTACGCGAGCAGCTCGACCCCGACGGCAACGTACGCGACGACGCCACCCCGAAACTGGCCGACATCAGGCGCCGCCTCAACCCGCTGCGCGGCCGCATCCGCGACCGCCTCACGCGGCTGCTGGAAAGCTACGCCGAGTACGTGCAGGACCCGATCATCACCCTCAGGCGTGACCGCTACGTCATACCCATTAAGGCGCACCAGCAGTCACGCGTGCCGGGCTTGGCGCTCGACCGCTCGGATTCCGGCGCTACCGTCTTCATCGAGCCCGCCGGGGTGGTGGACCTCAATAACGAGCTCGCCATCCTAGAGATGGAGGAGCGCGACGAGGTGCGCCGCATCCTCCTCGCTCTGGGCCGCCGCCTGGCCGACGAGCCGCGCGTGGACGAGACCCTCGAGGTGATAGCCGAGCTCGATCAGTTGAACGCCGCGGCCCGCCTCGCTAAGGACTGGCGTTTGCGCCGACCCCGCTTCAACGACGAGGGGCGCGTGCACCTCGTGCAAGCGCGCCACCCGCTCATCGAGGGCTGCGTTCCTAACGACATTGAGCTCGACGAGGAGCGCCGCTTACTGATCATCACCGGGCCCAACGCGGGCGGTAAGACCGTGCTAATAAAGACCCTGGGCCTGGCGGCCGCCATGGCGCAGGCCGGGCTCTTTGTAGCCGCTGGCGGCGAGAGCGCGCCCGTGCTGCCGCGCGTTACGGCCCTGCTGTCGGACATCGGCGACGAACAGAGCATCGAAGCCAGCCTGAGCACCTACGCGGGGCACCTGCAGAACCTCAAGGCCATCGTGGAGCACGCCGACCGCGGGACCCTGGTGCTTATAGACGAACTCGGTTCAGGCACGGACCCGGACGAGGGCGCGGCGCTCTCGCAAGCCATCCTCGAGCGCGTCCTCGCCGGCGGCGCCCGCGGACTGGTCACCACCCACCTGGCGCCCCTTAAGGTCTTCGCCAGCGAAACGCCCGGCGTGTCCAACGCGGCCATGCGCTTCGACGTGGAAGAACTCAGGCCCACCTACCAACTGATCGTGGGTCAGCCCGGTCGCAGCTACGCGCTCTCCATCGCCGAACGCCTGGGCCTGCCCGCCGCCCTCCTGCAGCGCGCCGCGAACCTGCTAGGCCCCGAAGGGGAACGGCTCGAGAACCTCCTGGCCACCCTCGAGAAGCAGCGAGAGGAACTGGAGGAGCAACTGGCCGACGCGCGCGCCGCCAACCAGCGCGCAGTGGCCGAGGCGGGCGTGCTGAGAGAGCAGATCAGCATGCTGCGCGGCCGCGAGGCAGAACTCATAGCCGCCGCCGCCGAGAAGGCCGACGAGCTCCTGCAGGAAACTCTGCAGCAAGCCACCCGGCTGCGGCGCGTGGCGCAACAAGAACCCCAGCAACGCTCGAAGGCGCTCGACCAGATCCAGGAACTCAGACGCAAGACGCGCAAGCTAGCCGAGCCGACCCGCGCAAAGCCCGCAGCGGCCGCGCCGACCGCGGGCGCACCCGCCAGTGAGGTAAACGACGACCCCTACGCCGTGGGTTCCCGCGTGCGGGTAGAAAGCTACGGCGCGGAAGGGCAAGTGTTGGAACACCGCGGCGGCGGCCAACTACTAGTACAGCTCGGACTCCTCAAGGTAGAGGTACCGCGCCGCGACGCCAAACCGCTCGGCAAGCCCAAATCAAAGGTCACGCGCGCGCACGTGCCCGCGCCCGCCACGTTCGACAAAGAACTCAACCTGCGCGGCGCCCGCGTGGAGGAAGCCCTCGAGCAAGTGCGCGACTTCGTGCTGGAAGCGCACTCGCTTAAAGTCGAGAGCGTGCGGCTCCTGCACGGCAAAGGCACCGGCGCGCTCCGCGACGCCGTGCGTAACTACCTCAAGAGCGAGAAGTTAGTGGAGCGCTACGAGGACGCAGTCCCGTACGAGGGTGGTCACGGAGTCACCGTCGCCTACCTGCACTACTGACCCCCCGGGCCATACTTTGAGCATGCCTGAACCCCGCCCCACGGTCATCTTCGATCTCGACGGCACGCTCGTCGACTCGCAGCAGGACATAGTGAACAGCTTTCTTCATGCTTTCTCCGAACTGGGCCTGCCTGCGCCTAGTCGCGAGGCCGTAGTGGCCAGCATCGGCCGGCCCCTCGAAGCCATGTACGCCGAGTTCGCCCTCGCGGAGCTGGCGCCGGCCCTGTCAGACGTTTACCGCCGGCACTACCCGCAGCACTTCACGGACACCACAGCCCCTTACGAAGGGGTACCCGCGCTGCTCACGCATTTAGCTGAGCGCGGTTACGCGCGTGTGGTCGCCACCACCAAGCGCACCGCCATGGCCACCGCGCTGGTGGAGGCGGTGGGTCTCGCCCCGTTCCTCGATCACGTGCAAGGCACGGACGACCTGCCCGCCAAGCCGGCGCCCGCTGTGCTGCAGAGAGCCGTCAGCGTGGTGAGCGGTGCCGGCGTGCTCATGGTGGGCGACTCCGTGGTGGACATCAAGGCGGGCGCTGCCGCGGGCCTGCCCACGTACGGAGTGACCTGGGGGTCGGGCACCCGCGCGGCGCTTGAGGCTGCCGGCGCTGACCTGGTGAGGCCGGACTTGAACGGCATCTGGGAACTGCTGGGCAGCGCCGCGCCCTAGGTCGGCTGCACGGCCCCACCGCACCAGCCCCGGGCGCATATGACCGCCCGTTCACACATGGGCACGCTCCGCCCGGTTAGGCTTGCCGGATGAACGGCATCGAGAAACAGTACGTTATCGACGCACTGGCCGAAGACTCATGGCGCATGTTCCGCATCCTCGGCGAGTTCGTACAAGGCTTCGAGGAACTCGCCGACATCGGCAAGGCCGTGACCATCTTCGGCTCAGCGCGCCTGAAGGAAGACAGCGACACTTACAAGAAGACCCGGCAGCTGGCGGCGCAACTGGCCAAACAGGGTTACACCATAGTCACGGGCGGCGGGCCCGGCATCATGGAAGCCGCCAACCGCGGCGCCATGGACGTGGACGGCCGCAGCGTCGGGCTCAACATCGACCTGCCCCACGAGCAGGCGCCGAACCCGTACCTGACCGATTCCGTGGACTTCAAGTACTTCTTCGTGCGCAAGGTCATGCTCGTCAAGTACTCCACCGCGTTCGTCATCTTCCCGGGCGGCTTCGGTACCCTCGACGAGCTCTTCGAGGCTCTGACCCTCATCCAGACGCACAAGATCAAGCCGTTCCCCGTCTACCTGGTGGGCGTGGAGTACTGGCGCGGCCTGCTGCAGTGGCTGCAGGGCACGCTGCTGCGTAACGGCACCATCTCCGAGCAGGACCTGCACCTCTTCAAGGTGGTGGACGACGTCAGCACCATCCCCGACGAGATCGAGCAGTACTACCGCGCGGAGAACCACGGCGGTTTCAACCTGCCCTGGTGACGTGAACTAAGACCGTGAAAGTGGGCTCGTGCTAAGGCGCCCGGCGTGTGCCCTGGCGCTGACCTCAGTCGTGGAAGGGCGGCAGCGCGGCGACGCCGAACACTTGGCCCGCCAGCTCCCAGATCTGCTCCGGCTCTAGAGCGGCACCCAGGAACGTCTCCTCGCCCCGCCAGATCTCGACGTGTGGGTGCGGGTCGTCCTGCGTGCCCTCTGCGGCCTCGAGGGTGCCGGAGTTACCGGTGGTGCCTATGATGTCGCCCTGCTTGATGGGAGCGCCCACGGCCACGATCTCGGCTACCGCCGCCAGGTGCGCGTAACGCGTTACGAACCCGCCCGCGTGCTGGATCCAGACCTGCCGGCCGCGGAGCCCGTCGAGGATGTCGGGCGGGGTGGAGAGCGAACGGCCCGCCTGCTCGATGAGCGCGTTGTACTCCTCCAGCGTGTGCTCCACGTAATCGTGATCGGCGCGGATGACCACGCCGTCGGCCACGGCGTTGATGGGGGTGCCGTAGTTGATGGCCACGCTAACTGTGCCCGAGTAGAAGTCGAAGCCTTCGTGCACGCCGTTGCGGTAAGCGCGCGGCGCGCCCGGCAGGTGACTGCGGCGCGAGCTGATGGTGGCGCCCTCCACGGGCACCACGTAACCGCTGGGCCAGCCGCGCACGAACGGCCGGCCAGCCAGCTCCTGCAGCCTGGGGAACGCCCCCGAGGTGCGCACCTGCGGGTTGGTCATGGCCAGCTCCGCGGCCGAGCGCCCCTGGGTGTCTTGCGGGGTGGGGTCGGCGCCCGCGTTCAGCAGGTATATGACCTGGGCAGGTGTGCCCATGCCCGCGGCCAGCATCAGCGCTGTGGTGCCACTAGCGGCCTGGTCGTCGATGTTGGCGCCGGCTTGAAGCAGCGTTTCGATGACGGCGGTGCTGGCGCCGCTGCTTATAGCGGTCATGAGCGGCGTGAGGCCCGCCTCGTTACGCCCGTGCAGGTCGGCGCCTGCCGCGAGCGCCTCGCCGATTGCGGCGGGATCGTTCTGCTCGATGACGAGGAACAGGTCGGGCACGTCGGGTTCCTTCGCCCCGAGAGGCAGGACACCGAAAGCGAACAGCCCGCCAGCAACTAGGGCTACGAAGAGCAGGGCCACGACGAGTAGACGCATGCGTCATGCTACCAGTGGCGCCCCACGGAGTATGTTGAGCGCCGTGCCTCGGCTGGGTGGTGAGTTGCGGAAGCTGGTGGCGTTAGCGCTGCCCCTGTCGCTCGCGCAGCTCGCGCAGAGCGGCATGAGCTTCGTTGACACCCTCTTCGTGGGCCGGTTAGGCCCCAGCTCGCTGGCCGGCTTGGCGCTCGGTTCCACAGTGTTCTTCACCGTGTACAACGTACTCATGGCCATGCTGTTGGCAGTGGCGCCACTCGTGGCGCACGCTACTGGAGCGCGTAGTGAACGTGAACCTGGCCTGATCACCGGTCAAGCGCTACTGCTTGCCGTGGTGTTAGCTGTACCGGGCATGGCCCTGTTCCTGAACGCCGAAGCCATACTGGGTCTGTTAGGGCTGCCGCAGAGTTCGGTGGCGCCGGCAGGCGCTTACCTCCGCGCCATAACGCCCGGCCTGCCGTTCGCGCTCGGTTTCGTGGCGCTGCGGGGGCTCATGGAGGGGCACGGCGACGCCCGCCCCATACTGTTCATGGCCCTCGTGGGCGTGGGCGTGAACGTCTTCCTCAACGACACGCTCATCTTCGGTCGTTACGGTCTGCCTGCCTTCGGCGTGGTCGGGGTGGGTTTCACCACAGCGGCCGTGTACACGCTCATGTTCGTGGCGGCGGCGTGGCTGGTGCGGCGCAGGTACCGCCACGAGGCGGTGTTCGCCAACATGCGCCGCCTTAACGGTTCCCGCATGCGCGAGATCGTGCGGGTCGGCTGGCCCATCGCCACCATGCTCGGCCTCGAGGTCAGCGCATTCAGCGTTACCACCTTCGTGCTGGGCGGCTTCGGCGATTCCGTGCTGGCCGGTCACCAGATAGCCATACAGTCGGCGTCCATGACTTTCATGATCCCGCTCGGCATAGCCACCGCTACGGCCGTGCTGGTGGGGCAGGCGGCGGGCCGGCGTGACCCGGACGGCGTGCGGCGCGCGGGCGCGCACGGTATCGGGCTGGCCATGGTCTTCATGTGCCTCTCGGCGCTGCTCTTCTGGCTGGCGCCGCGAGTGGTCATCGGTCTCTTCGTGGACCTGGGCGCCCCGCAGAACTTGGACCTGGTACGGCACGCCACCACCTTCCTGGCCATAGCTGCCATGTTCCAGATCGTGGACGGCATGCAGGTCACCGCTCAGGGCGCCCTGCGCGGCCTGAAGGACACGCGCGTGCCGATGCTTATCACCCTGGTGGCTTACTGGTGCGTGGGTATAGCCGCGGGCTTGCTGCTCACTTTCGTGATGGGGGTGGGCCCGCGCGGCATGTGGTTCGGGCTGGTGGCCGGCTTGGCTGTGGCGGCCCTGCTGCTGGTGCTGCGCTTCAGCCGCCTCTCGGGCCGCACGGCCTCTGCGGCCTGGAGCCGGGCAGTGGCGGAGTAGGGTAAACTCGCACATCGGAGGCACCTGTGGATACCTTCCTCGTAATCGGTCGTAACGCCATCATCGTCATGATCTCCATCATCATCTTCTCGGGCTTCTTCGTGGCCTTCACTAACTTCCTCATCAGGAACACTCATGAGGAGTACCCCGAGCACTGAGCGCCGGAACCGAGCCGCCTGAAACCCAACCGGCTTCAGCCCGGGCGTCTAGCGCGCGCTGGGGTTCGTTCGCTGGTCGCTACCTAAAGACCCACCGCCTGAGCGTGGGCGCCGCTGCGGCGTTCCTGCGCTCGGCTTACGTTATGGCGTTCCTGGCGCAGTGCGTGGTAGCGGCGCTGGTGGGCGTGGTGGTGGTCCTGCTGGCGGGCGGCGCCCCGCGCAATCCGAGTGCGCTCCTAGCCTGGATCCTGGTAGCTATGGCGTTGGCGCAAATGCCCGTGGTGGTGTTCGTGGTGGCGCGCCTGGGCGCCCTGGGCGGTGGTCCCGGAGCGCGCAAGGCGGCTCTGTCGGCCGCTCTCACCACCGGTATCCTGCTGGCTTCCTCGGCGTGGTTCTTGGCGCTGGCGTTGGCTACGGGACAGGTCGGCATGCCGCTCTTCGCGCTGCTCTTAGTAACGCTCAGCTGCTACGCGCTCGGCTTCCTACTGGTGGGACGCCTGGGGCGTGTGGCCGCCTCGGAG
>JBBAFX010000009.1:0-22828 GCA_041655195.1 Trueperaceae bacterium | reverse complement strand
GCTTTCGCGCTCGCCAGTCGGCACGGCGGCCACCAAGCCGTCGCCCTTCTCCTCCAGGCGGTTGCGTTCGAACACTACGCGCTCCACGCGCCCCTCGCCCTGGATCTCGACGGGCGAGAGCAGGAAGCGGATGCGGACCTTGCGCGGTTTGCCGGTGGGCGCTTGCTGCGTGAACGCCTCAAGCACCTCCAAGTTCTTCTGTGCGTTGACGTCGTTAGCTATGGCGGCGCGGCTGGCGTCCGGCACCACCAGCTCCGCCTGGTCGACGTAGATGTCGGCGTTCAGCAGTTCGCCCAACTCGCGTAGTTCCTTGGTGGTGAACTTAGCCTCGGCCGGGCCGCGCCTGCCCACGATGACGACCTCTTCAATGCTGGAGTCCTTCAGGTGCAGGATGGCGTGGTCGGCCATGTCGGTCTCGGCTAGCTCCGAGTTCATCTTGGCCAGCACGCGGGTCACGTCTATGGCCACGTTACCTACGCCGATCACCACGGCGGTGGTGGCGCCCTGCGGCACCGCTAGCTCCGCGTAGGCCGGATGACCGTTGTACCAGGCCACGAACTCGGTGGCGGAGAGGCTGCCGGGCAGGTCCTCGCCAGGTATGCCGAGCCGGCGGTCGGCAGGAGAGCCCACGGCGTAAACGACCGCGTGGTAATGCCGCCGAAGGTCCTCCACCGAGAGGTGCTGGCCGAACTCCACGTTGCCCAGGTAGCGCAGCCGCGCGTCGCCCAGGGTGCGCTCGTAGAGCCTGGTCACGGACTTCAGTTTCTGGTGGTCGGGCGCCACCCCGAACCTCACGAGGCCGTACGGGGTAGGCAGCTTGTCTATGAGGTCTACGCTGACGGCCTCGCGCCCCTTCAGCAGCGCTTCGGCGGCGTAGAAGCCCGCGGGCCCGGCTCCGATGACGGCCACGCGCAGGGGGAGAGCGGAGGGAGCATCGATGGGGGCGCTATCTGTCATGCCTCCGATTATGGCAGAGGCGCCCCCCGCGTTCGCCGCGCGCTCTGTCGGTGTAATGACCAGCTGATGGCAGCGCGCGCCGCTGGCGTGGGGGTGGCGCGGGGCGCCGTGACGGCGGTAAGCTCCCTCCCTACATATGTGCTCCACCGCCCCGTCACCCCTTAGAGCCGAGCAGCCCCTGGACGGCGGCGCTCTGGCCGCGCGGCCCGCCCCGCCCTGGCCTACGCGCGTGCAGAAGTTCGGCGGCACCAGCGTCGGCGATATCGACCGCATAGACAAGGTGGCGGAACGCGTGGCGCGCGCGGTGGCCGGGGGCGAGAAGGTGGCGGTGGTGGTTTCGGCCATGGGGCGCACCACGGACCGCCTGATAGGCATGGCGCGGGAACTCACCAGCCGCCCCTCCAGGCGCGAACTCGACGCCCTCTTAGCCACAGGCGAGCAGCAGTCAGCCGCGCTCCTCACCCTGGCGCTACTGAAGAAGGGCGTTAGCGCCCGCTCCCTCACGGGGCCGCAGGCGGGCTTCCTGACCGACTCGAACCACGGCGCGGCCCGCATAGTGCGCGTGGACCCCCGCCCTGTTACCAACGCCCTAGGCGAGTTCGACGTGGTGGTGGTGGCCGGCTTCCAGGGGCACGACGCGGCGGGCAACATCACCACCCTCGGCCGTGGCGGTTCCGACACCACGGCCGTGGCGCTGGCCGCCGCCTTGGGCGTGCGGGAGTGCGAGATCTTCACCGACACCGACGGCGTGTACACCACCGACCCGCACCGCGTGGAGCGCGCCGCCAAGCTGCGCGCCGTCGATTACGCCGAGATGCTGGAACTGGCGTCGCATGGCGCCAAGGTCCTGCACCCGCGCAGCGTCTGGTACGCACGGCGTTACGGCGTGCACATCCACGTGCGCTCCTCGTTCAGCCCGGTCGAGGGTACGCTCGTGGCCGAGAGGTCCACCTTCCAGGAGGGCAGCATGTTCACCGATAAGCCCGTCACAGGGGTGGCGTTAGACACCAGCCACGCCCGCATAGACCTGCACGCTGTGCCCGACAAACCCGGGGTGGCCGCGCGGCTCTTCCGGGCGGTGGCCGCCGCCGGCGTGAGCGTCGACATGATCATCCAGGGCGTGAGAGGCGCTGGCGACAGCCGCCAGCAGATGGCGTTCATCGTCTCTGGCGATGTGGTGCCAGAAGCGCTCGAGGCCCTGGCGCCCGTGCTGGCGGAGTGGGGCGCGCACGCCGAAGTCGACCGCGATGTGGCCAAGATAAGCGTAGTGGGCGTGGCCATAGGCTCCACACCCGGCATAGCGGCGCAGTTGTTCGAGGCCCTCGCCGGCGTGGGCGCCAACATCGACATGATCACCACCAGCGAGGTGCGCATAAGCGTGCTGATACCCAGCGAGCACGCGCAGGCGGCCCTGACCGCGGTGCACACCGCGTTTGGGCTCGACCGCAGCAGCCCCACGGACGCGAGCACGGGCACTGACGCGGGCGCCTGAGGTCGGCGTGCGCGCGGACCGCCTGGAGCAGGTGTTCATCAAGCGCGTGGGCGCCGGCTACGAGCTGCTGCTCGTGCTGGAGTCCGCCGCCGGCAGGCGCGAGCGCGTGACAATAACGGCGCCGCCGGCGGTGGCCAGCAACGAACGGGCCGCGCTTGGGTACCTGATCAGGTGGCTGCGCAGTAACGGCGCCAGCCTCGCCCGTCTCGTGCGGGTAAGGCGCGAGGTGGGCGGTGAACTGAGCGACGCCCCGGAGCTGCGCGAGCTGCTCCTCGGCGCCGGCTTGGGCGACGACGAGGACGGTGAGGACGGATGGGCCTGAAGCTCGCCACGCTGGCGTACGTGCGTGACGGCGATAAGACGCTCATGCTCAGGCGCGGCGGCGACCACGCGCACCTGCACGCCGGCCGCTGGAACGGCCTGGGCGGCAAGCTGGAGCCCGGCGAATCGCCCGAAGCGTGCATGCGCCGCGAGGTGCTGGAGGAGTCAGGGCTGACCGTGCACGAAGCGGAACTGAAGGGGTTCATCACCTTCCCGCGCTTCGAGAAAGGCTCGGTCGACTGGTACGTGTGGGTGTTCGTGGTCACCCGCTTCTCGGGCACCCCCACCCCGTCTGACGAAGGTGACCTGTTCTGGATCCCCACCGCAGAACTGGCGGAGCTGCCGCTCTGGGAGGGAGACAGGCACTTCCTGCCCTGGCTCGACAAGCCTGGCGTGTTCTCAGCAGTGTTCGAGTACGACGCCGGCGCTTACCGCCGACACGAGGTGGAGTTCTACGGCGGCTGAGCCGTTAGGCGTTCTCGTTCTTAAGCACCTCGGCGCGGGCAACCTCGAGCTTCTGGCGGTCGACCATGCTGACCAGGCGCTGCGCCAGGCCCACGTTGCCCTTGACCTTAAGTTTGCCGGTGAACATGGCCGTCATGGGGTTCAATTCGCCGCGCAGGAGCTTGTCGAGGTTGTCGTCACTTATGCGGATGGTGACGTCGGCCGCCGGGGCCTTGCCCTCATGAGCCGCCACCGCGCCGTCCTCCACCACGTGATAGACGGGTTCGGAGGTCTCGTACTGGATGACCGCGTTGGGGGCGCCGTCGTCTAGGTTGATGGCTTCGGGCAACCGCAACAGGAGCTGTTTCACGTTCATGTACTCAGTCTAGTGCGTGGCGAGACGCTTGTCGGTCGCAGTTATACTCCCAGGGGCTAACGTGCCCGTCGGAGAGCTGACCAGTGGACTTCTCACTTCCCGAAGACCTGCTTCAGATGCAGCGCGCCGTGCGCGAGTTCGCGCGTACGGAGATAGGCGCGGTAGCCGCGGAGCTGGACCGCAACCCCCGCTTCCCCTGGGAGACCCTGGGCAAGATGGGCGAGCTCGGCTTGCTGGGCATGCTCACGCCCGAGGAGTACGGCGGCGCGGGCCTCGACACCCTCAGTTACGCGGTGCTGCTCGAAGAGATCGCCGCCGTGGACGCGGCTCACGCCACCATCATGAGCGTCACCAACGGCCTGCCGCAGAGCCTGCTCCTCAAGCACGGCACGGACGCGCAGCGCAGCAAGTACTTGCCACTCATGGCCAGTGGTCAGTGGATCGGGGCTTTCTGCCTCTCGGAACCGCACGCCGGCTCCGACGCGGCCGCCATAACCACCCGGGCGGACCGCACCCAGGGCGGGTGGCTCATCAACGGCACCAAGGCGTGGATAACCTCCGGCGGCGAGGCGCAGCTCTACCTGGTGCTAGCCAAGACGGACAAGAAGGCCGGCGCGCGCGGGGTGACCTGCTTTCTGGTAGAGAAAGACGCCCCGGGCGTGCACTTCGGTAAGCCGGAGGAGAAGCTCGGGCAGCACGCCGCGCTCACCACCACCGTTACCTTCGAGGACTGCTTGGTGCAGGAGGACGCGGTGCTCGGGCAGGTCGGTAACGGCTTCGTGCTGGCCATGGCCGGCCTCGACGGCGGCCGTATAGGCATAGCTGCGCAAGCCGTCGGCATAGCCCGCGCCGCGTACGAGGCCGCTCGTGACTACGCCGCGGAGCGCACCGCCTTCGGTAAGGCCATCCACGAGTTCCAGGCCATAGGCTTCAAGCTGGCCGACATGCTCACCAGCATCGAAGCGGCGCGGCTCCTGACGCTCAGGGCCGCCTGGCTCAAGGACCGCGGCTTCCGGGTCAACCGCGAGGCCGCCATGGCTAAGCTCATGGCTTCCGAGATGGCTGCCAAGGTCACGCACGACGCCATCCAGGTGCTCGGCGGCTACGGCTACACGAAGGACTACCCCGTGGAGCGTTACTTCCGTGACGCCCGCGTGACCGAGATTTACGAGGGCACCAGCGAAATCCAGCGCATGGTCATTCACCGCCAGATCTACCGGGAACTGGAGCGGTAACGGCCCGCCGGGGGCCAGGAGGAGTCACCGATGATCGGATTCGAACTGTCGGACGACCAGAAGCAGATCCAGGCGTTGGCCCGGAACTTCGTGAAGGACAACGTTACGCCCGTTGCCGCGCAGCACGACCGCGACGAGACGTACCCCGCCACGGTGGTGGAGGCGGCGCACGAGGTCGGCCTCCTCAACGTCAGCGTGCCGGAGGCGGTCGGTGGCCTGGGCCTCTCCATGCTGGACGAAGCCATCATCGGCGAGGAGTTCGGTTACGGCTGCATGGGCATTTACACCATCCTCATGGCCTCCGAGCTGGGCATCATGCCGCTGCTGCTGGCCGCCACGCCCGAGCAGCAGCAGCGTTTCCTGGCACCCCTGGTGGAGGGCCCGCGCCTGGCCGCGTTCGCGCTCTCGGAACCTAACAACGGCTCTGACGCCGGTGGCCTGCGCACCCGCGCCGTGTTCGACGGCGACGAGATAGTCATAACCGGCACCAAAACGTGGATCAGTAACGGCGGCGTGGCCGACTTCAGCGTGGTGTTCGCCAGCTTCGACCCGGCCCTCAAGCACAAGGGCACGGTGGCTGTGGTGGTCGAGTCGGACCGCCCGGGCCTCTCCACCAACAAACTGCACGGCAAGCTCGGGCAGCGCGCCAGCCCCACCTACGAGATGGTATTCGACGACGTCCGCGTGCCCATCAGTAACATGCTCGGCCAGCAGGGCGACGGCTTCAAGATCGCCATGCGCACCCTCGACAAGACGCGTATACCCGTGGCAGCTGGCGCGGTCGGGGTGCTGCGCCGCGCCCTCGACGAGTCCAGCAAGTACGCCAACGAGCGCGAGGCGTTCGGGCGCCCCATCGGTCAGTTCCAGGCCATCCAGTTCAAGCTCGCCAATATGAAGATCGCGCTGGAGACGGCGCGCCTGCAGACCTGGTACGCCGCCTGGCTCGCCGACAACGACAAGCCGCACGCGGAAGCAGCGGCCATAGCCAAGGCGTACGCGTCCGACAGCGCCTTCGACGCCGCGCAGGAAGCCATCAACGTGTTCGGTGGCTACGGCTACATGAACGAGTACCCAGTCGAGAAGCTCATGCGCGACGTGAAACTGAACCAGATATACGAAGGAACCAACGAGATCCAGCGGGTAGTCATAGCGCGCCACGTCCTACAATGAGGCGTGAATGAGACCGCTCACCGCCCGTAGCGGCAGAACCACCCGCGGCGCCGCCGCACACCCAAGTCAACCGGCCACACCAGGCCACTGGAGGAAAGAGTGAAGCTGATAACCGTCCTGAAGCAGGTACCCGACGCGGAGGCCCGGATTCGGGCCGGCAGCGGCGGAGTAGACCTGGATGGCGTTACCTTCGTGATCGACGGCATGGACGAGTACGGGGTAGAAGAAGCCATCCGCCTCCGCGAGGCCGGCAACGACGTCGAGATCGTAGCCCTCGCCCTCGGCCCAGCCCGTTACGAGGAAGCCATCCGCACCGCACTGGCGCTAGGCGCCGACCGCGCTATCCACGTTGAGACAGACACCGACTTAGACCCCATCAGCCAGGCACGCGTGCTGGCTCAGGTGGTGCAGCACGAAGGCGCCGACATGGTGCTGGTGGGCGGCAAGCAGGCCGACTGGGACAGCGCCGCGCTCGGACCCGCGCTAGCCGAAGTGCTCGGTTGGCCGCATTCCGACTGGACCACCAAGCTGGAGCTGGCGGGCGCTAACGTGACCGTGGAGCACGACACCGACGACGGCCACGAGAGCCTGACCATGCCGCTACCAGCCGTCATCACCACGCAGCAGGGCCTCAACGAGCCGCGCTACCCGACCCTACCCAACATCATGAAAGCCAAGCGCAAGGAGCTCGCCAAGCGCAGCCTGGACGAGTTCGGTGCCGGCAGTGGCCTGACCCAGATCGTGGACCAGCAGATCCAGACCCGCGAGCGTCTTGGCAAGATGGTGGAGGGCGACCCCGCCACCGCCGCCGCTGAACTCGTGCGCCTCCTCCAGAACGAAGCTAAGGTCCTCTGAGGGCCCGGGAGAGAAAGATGATCCTACTCGTTACCACCGCCCCCGGCGGGAACCTACCCAAGAGCGCCCGTGAGCTGGTGACCGTAGCCCGGCAACTGGCGGGCGGCGGCCCGGTGGCCGCTGCCGTCATCGGCCCCGAGAGCGCGGCCAGCCAGATGGCCGAGTACGTGCCGCAGGTCT
Organism: Trueperaceae bacterium; assembly: GCA_041655195.1. Classification (GTDB taxonomy): domain Bacteria; phylum Deinococcota; class Deinococci; order Deinococcales; family Trueperaceae; genus JAAYYF01. The sequence continues at coordinate 15,798 of JBBAFX010000009.1, read as the reverse complement.
ATAGCCTCAGCGCCGCCGAGCTGGAGCCCGCGCGCGCCGAGGCCGTCACCGCCGCCGTGCAGCAGGTGGCCGCCCAGGCGGGCGCCACCACCGTGCTCATGGCCGCCAACCGCCTGGGCCAGAGCGTGGCGCCGCGCGTGGCTGTGCGCCTGAACGCCGCGCTACTTGAGGACGTCATCAAGGTCTCCGGCACAGCCGGCGCCTACGAGGCCGTGCGCTACAGCTACCTGTCGCGCGTGACCGAGACCGTGCGCACGGTCGGCGGCGACGCCACGGTTATCACCGTCAAGCCCAACGTGTTCCCTGTGGCCGACGCCCAGCCGGGCGGCAGCGTCACCAGCGTGGCGCCGCAACTGGACGCCACCGCCACACGCGTGCAGGTCGGGCAGCGCTCCGCCGCCACCGGCGGGCGCGTGAAGCTCGAGGAAGCCGGCGTGGTGGTCGGCGGCGGCCGGGGCTTCGGTTCCGCCGAAGCTTTCGCTCAGGTGGTGGAGCCCATGGCCGACGCCCTCAACGCCGGCGTAGCGTCCACCCGCGCGGTGGTCGACGCCGGCTGGCGGCCGTACGCCGAGCAGGTGGGGCAGACCGGTAAGTCCGTAGCGCCCGAGCTGTACATCGCCCTCGGTATCTCCGGCGCCGTGCAGCACCTCTCCGGCATGAACCGCTCCAAGGTCATCGTGGCCATCAACAAGGACGCCGACGCACCCATCTTCCGCATCGTGGATTACGGCGTCGTGGGCGACGTCAACCAGGTCGGGCCGGCCCTCACCGAAGCCATCAAGGCGGCGAAGGGGTCGTGAGCGACGCGACCACCAGCACCGACCAGGTCCGTATCCGGCGCGCCACGCGCCGGGACCTGGAGGCGCTGGTGGAACTCGAGCAGGGCTTCCCAGGCGACCGCATGTCGCGCGCCGGCCTGTCGCGCCTCCTCACGCGCGACAGCGCCGAGATCTGGGTGGCCGAGCTGGGTCAGGCCGTGGTGGGAGACGCCGTCGTGCTCTTCCGCCACGGCTTCGATAGCGCCAGGCTGTACTCCATGGTGGTGGACCCCCGCCACCGCGGCCGCGGCGTGGCCAAGATGCTCCTCGACGCTGCCGAGGAGGGCGCCCGCGAGCGCGGGGTAGTGGTCATGCGCCTCGAGGTGCGCGAGGAGAACAGCGCCGCACTTGCGCTGTACCAGCAGGCGGGCTACGTGGTCCGGGGCCGCACCGACGACTACTACGAGGACCACACGGCCGCGCTGCGGCTGCTGAAGCGCTTCGTGACTGGCGGCGCCACCGTGCGCGGGGTGCCGTACCACCCGCAATCGTTCAGCTTCACCAGCGGCTCCGCCTGCCTGATGATGGCCATGCGCTACCACGGCTACCCCGTGCCGCTCGACGACTGGCTGGAACTGACCCTGTGGCGCGAGGCCACCTCCACCTTCCGCATGGACGCGGACGGCGGGCTCTCGGCGCACGGCTTGGCAGTGGCCGCGCTACGGCGCGGGTTCCACGCTCGGCTCATTACGCCCGGTGCGGGGGTGCCGTTCGCCGACACCCTGACGGGCGAGGCGCGCGAGGTGGCGCGCACGGCTCACGAGGGCTTCGAGCGGGAACTCCGCAGCCTGGGCGGCAAGTTCGAAGTGCGCGACTTCGGTAACGCCGACGCCGCGGCTGCGCTGGACGCGGGCGCCATAGGCCTGGCACGGCTAGTGACCCCGAGCGACGCCGCCAGCGGCGAAGGTGCGGGGCGCTGGGTGGTCATCACCGGCTTCGACGCCGACCACCTCTACCTGCACGACCCCCTACTGGCTGAAGGCGCCAGCCGCACCGACAACGTGCACCTGGCCTTCAAGCGTTCCAGCTTCGACCGCGCCAGTCACGACCCGGGCAGCAGCTTACGGGCGCTGGTGCTTGTGGAGCGGTGGGGCAGCGTCAGTCACCGTTCGCCAGATAACTGATTATCTCCGCGTAGATGTTGGGGTTAGCCTGATCCTCCTCGCCGGCGGCGATGGTGGGGTTGTCGTTCACCTCTATGACGTAGAAGTCGCCGTCGATCTCCTTCAGGTCCACCCCGTACAGGCTTCCGCCGATGGCGTTGGAGGCCGCCAAGGCGGTGCTCAGCAGCTTCGGGTTCACCGTGGCCGGGTCCACGCCCACGACGTTGGCCCACTCACCCTCCGCGCTGCGGTCCATCAGCTTCCACTGGGCTGGAGCGAAGGCGTACTTGACCACGGCCAGCACCTTGCCGGCCAGCGTAATCACGCGCCAGTCGAAATCTGAAGGCAGGTACTGCTGCACCACGATCCGGTCAGCGCGGCGCAGGAAGCGGCGCCCCACTTTCACGAACTCCTCAGGGGTCGTGACGCGGTCCACGTAGGCGCTGAAGCTGGAGTTGGGCGCCTTCAGCACCAGCGGCGTGCCTAGCTCCTCGAACAGGCGCACGGCCGTGAACGGCGTGAGGTCGTCCTCGTTCAGGTAGCGGCTGTCCGGCATGGGCACGCCGTGCGCCTCTAAGTGCTTGTACATGTTGACCTTGTCGCAGCAGATGAGGATGGCGCTGGAGTGATCCAGCACGCGCTTGCCGAGGAGTTCCGCGTGGCGCGCCACCACGTAACTGGTGTTGAGCGGGTCCGTGAGCGCGCGGATGAGGATGCCGTCGTAATTGCGGAGGTATTTGAGTTCGTTCTTGAAGAGGAAATCGAGCTCGTGCCCCTGCTCGAAGGCGGCCAGCCGGAAGTTGGTCAGGGCCGTCAGCTCCACGCTGGAGCGGATGGTGTAGCGCTCGGTGAAGACCGCTAGGCGCGCCATCTGCCCATGCCCTCTAGGAGCGCGCGCTCCTCCTGACTGAGCTGCCCGAACGGCAGGGGTTCTATGGCGGAGAGCATGTACTCCTTGGGGGTCACGATGACCCGCACGCGCATGAGTGGCAGGCGGAAGAGCTCGAACAGCGCGGCGCCGAACTCCTCGTACTGCGGCACCAGCGAGCGGCCGAGCACGAGCCTGAGCATGTCTACGCGGTAGTCCGCTGGCAGGGGTTGCACCAGCACGGCGTACTTGCCTGTGTAGGTGAGGCCCTTGCGGCGCGCTTCGATCGCGGCGGCGTCGAGCAGCAACTCGCCCGTCAGCGTGAAGGGGTTGATGGGGTAGGCCATGAGCGGCGGCGCAGGGAAGCGGTCCGTGATGATCTGGTGCTCGGGCACCGGTATGCCCGCCATGCGCGCTTTCTCCATGGCTATGGCCACCACGTAGGCGTCGAGAGCTTCCGCTGTGGTGGGCAGCACGTTCAGGCCGCCCTGCTCCGCGTCAAGCGAGAGGTAGTAGCCGTCTGTGAGGTAGGTGTAGTCGCCGCTCAGGTTGGCCACGTCGGCTTTCACGCCTGGCGCGGCTGTTCCGAATAACTGTTGGTCGAGATGGAAGAGCTCGGGAGCCCCCAAGGGTCAGTTCGCCTCCAAGGCGGTAACGCCGGGCAATGCTACGCCCTCGACGAACTCGAGCGAGGCGCCACCACCCGTCGAGACGTGATCTATCTGGTCCTGCAGCCCGGTGGCGGTGAGGGCGGCTATGGAGTCGCCACCGCCGACCACCGTGTAAGCGTCTAAGCCTGCCACCACCTTGGCTATGGCGGTGGTGCCCGCGTCGAACGGTGCCGTTTCGAAAACGCCGAGTGGGCCGTTCCAGAACACGGTGCGTGCGCCCGCCAGCTCGCGGCTGAACAGCTCCACAGCGCGGGGGCCCACGTCGAGCCCGAGCCATCCGTCCGGAATGGCGCCGCTAGGGAAGACGCGGGTTTCCACGCCTGCCGCTATGGACTGGGCGCAGACTGAGTCCGGTGGCAGCAGCAGCTTCACGCCGCGCTCCTCAGCCGAGGCCAGGATGCGCTCGGCCGTGTCCGCCAGGTCGGGCTCCACCAACGAGCCGCCCACGCTGCCGCCCTTAGCGAGCTCGAACGTGTAGGCCATGGCCCCGCCGATGATGATGGCGTCGGCTTGGCTCAATAGGCTCTCTATGACGCCGAGCTTGTCGCTGACCTTGGCGCCGCCCAGCACCACCACGAACGGGCGGTCGGGTTGATCTGTGAGCCTCTTCAGCGCCTGCAGCTCGGCGGTCATGAGCTGGCCGGCGGCGCTGGGCAGCAGGCGCGCCACGGCCTCGGTAGTGGCGTGAGCGCGGTGAGCGGCGCCGAAGGCGTCGTTCACGTAGTAATCGGCGTACGACGCCAGTACGCGCGCCATTGCCGGGTCGTTCTTGGTCTCGCGACTATCGAAGCGGCTGTTCTCCAGCAGGGTCACGCTGCCAGCGGGTGCGGCGGCCACGAAGCGCTGCTGCTGCGCGCCGGCCGGGCCGTCGGTAGCCTGGTAGCGCACCTCGGCGCCCAGTAACTGGCTGAGCCGCGCGGCCACCGGGTCCATGCGGTAGGCGTCCTCGGGCGCTCCCTTAGGGCGCCCGAGGTGGCTGACGAGGAAGAGCGTGGCGCCCGCGTTCAGCAGGCGTTTCAGGGTGGGGAGGGCGGCGCGGATGCGCGTGTCGTCGCCGACCTGCAGTCCGCCCGGTCCCTCCTCCAGTGGCACGTTGAAGTCCACGCGTATCAGGACGCGTTTACCCTTCAGGTCCTCTTCCGTAACGAGGCTCTCCAGGGTCCGGAACGAGCTTCCGTGGCTGGCTTCCGTCACGCTCTGCTCCTCGTCTTCTGGCGCACGGCCGGGTTCAGAGGTCCTTGCCCATGATCTCGAGCACGTCCACCATGCGGTTGGAGAAGCCGTACTCGTTGTCGTACCAGATGAAGAACTTGGCCATCTTGCCCATAGTGCTGGTGAGCAGGCCGTCGACTATGGCCGAGTGCGGGTCGCCCACGATGTCGGACGACACGATGGGGTCCGTGGTGAAGCGCACCACGCCCTTCAGGTAGCCGTTAGCGGCCTTCTCGATGGTGGCGTTGATCTCTGCAGCGGTGGCTTCGCGCTTGAAGAGCGCGGTGACGTCGGAGATGGAGCCCACCGGGGTCGGCACGCGCAGCGAGGTGCCGTCGAACACGCCGTTCAGTTGCGGGAGCACCTTGCCCACGGCCTTAGCGGCGCCGGTGCTGGTGGGGATGATGTTGGTGGCGGCGTTGCGGGCGCGGCGCAGGTCCTTGTGGGGGGCGTCGAGGATGCTCTGGTCGTTGGTGTAGCTGTGCACCGTGGTCATCATGGCCTGCTCGATGCCGAACTCCTCGTCGAGGAGCTTCATGACGGCGGCTAGCGAGTTGGTGGTGCAGGAAGCGTTGGAGAGGATCTGGTGCTTGGCGGAGTCGTACTGCTCCTCGTTCACGCCCACCATGATGTCGAAGTCGGCGTCCGGGGAGGGGGCGCTGATGAGCACCTTCTTGGCGCCGGCGTTGATGTGGGCCATGGCCTGCTCGCGGCTGCGGAAGATGCCGGTGGACTCCACCACGATGTCGACGCCGTGCTCGCCCCAGGGGATGTCGGCCGGGTTGCGGTGCTCGGTGGCCACTACGGTGCGGCCGTCGACGATGATGTTGTCGTCGTCGTAGCTGACTTCGCCCTTGAACGGACCGAAGTTGGAGTCGTACTTGAGGAGCGTGGCGAGCGTCTCGTTGTTCGTGAGGTCGTTCACGAGGACCACTTCGTGGCCGCGTTCGTGAGCGATGCGGAAGATAAGGCGGCCGATGCGTCCGAAGCCGTTGATGCCGATTTTCATGCTGGTCAAGCCTCCTGAGTCAGTAAACCGTAGGGCAAGCGTCTACGTGGGCACTTCTGTACACCCCGCACATTGTAGCCCCGGAACCGCGAAAGTTCCGGGGCCAAGCGTCCTGTGTAGAGCTCACGTTCGTAGCCGTGGCGGCGCGCAGTGGCGGCGCGCGGGGCGGGTGCGCGCGTCAGCGTGGCCGGCCGCGTCGCTTCGGGTCGCTCAGGCCTCCCTGACCGACGTGGTGCGCAAGGAGAACGCGAACCGCTCGCCGTCTACGTCGGTCTCCTCCGTGTAGGCGCCCTCCAGCAGCGAGCCTAAGGTCAGTTCCACCGCCAGCACCTCGCGGGCCAGGGTGTCTGAGTGCTCCTCCAGAGCCTGCAGGAGCTGCCCTTCCGCTTCCACGAAGAGCGCTATGCGGTCGCTGACCTCCAGGCCGGCGCTCTTGCGGCCGTTCTGAACCAGCCGCACTGCGTCGCGCACGAGACCCTCGCGCCGCAGCTCGGCGCTGACGCGCGTGTCGAGCGCCACCAGGTAACCGCGCTCCTCCACGGCTGCGTAACCCTCGGGGCTCTGCGGGTCGAGGAGCAGGTCCTCGGGCTCCAGCTCCAGCGTCTGGTCCGCCAGCTGCACCACGGTGTTGCGCTTGGCGGCCACGTTGGCGGCCACCTCGCGGCCGTCGAGTTCCGCCAGAGCGGCGCGCAGTTGCGGGATGAGCTTGCCCACGCGCTTACCCAGTCGCGGCAGGTTGGGCTTCAGGGTGTAGTCCACGAAGGTGTCCTCCACGGCCAGGAAGCGCACCGCCTTCACGTTCAGTTCCTCCAGCAGCTGGTCGGCGAGGCGCTGCACGCCTTCCAGCTCCGAGGCTTCGCGTACCCTAACGAGCACTTCCGGTAGGGGCTGGCGCAGTTTCACGCCGGACGCGGCGCGGGCGGAGCGGCCCAGTTCCACCAGGCGGATGAGGGCGCGCATGGCGTGCTCCAGGTCGGCGTCCATGTGCGCCTCGTTCGCTACCGGCCAGGGCGCTAAGTGCACGCTGTCGGGCGCCTGTTCGTCGAGCGAGAGGACGAGGTTCTGGTACAGGGCTTCGCTGGTGAAGGGCGCCATGGGCGCCATGAGCTTAGCCACGGTCACGAGGGCCTCGTGCAGGGTGGCGTAAGCGGCTAACGAGTCGGTGGCCAGGGCGCCCGTGCCGTCCTCCGCGCCGGAGCGCCAGAAGCGGCGCCGGTTGCGGCGCACGTACCAGTTGCTCAGCTCGTCGACCACGAAGTCGCGGATGGCGCGGCTAGCGGTGGTGGGGTCGAAGTCCTCCAGAGCGGCGGTCACTGTGGTGGTGAGGGTGGCGAGGCGCGAGACCAGCCAGCGGTCCACCAGCGGGCGCTCGGCGGGCGCCGGCGCGGCGGCCAGGTCGGGCTCTTCTAGGTTGGCGTACAGCACGAAGAAGCCGTACACGTTCCAGAGGGTCATGAAGAAGTCGCGCAGGGTCTCGTCGACCAGCGCCGCGCTGAAGCGCTTGGTGGCGCCGTCAGGGGAGACGGAGTAGAGGTACCAGCGCAGCGCGTCCGCGCCCTGAGCGTCGAGGACAGTCCACGGGTCGACCGTGTTGCCCTTCGACTTGCTCATCTTCTCGCCCTTCTCGTCCACGATGTGGCCGAGCACGTTCAGGTTCTTGAACGCGGAGGAAGGCTCGAACATGTGCGCCAGCGCGCCCGGTTCGCGGCCTGTGGCCGGGTCGCCAGGGTCGGTGAGCAGCGTGCCGAGCGCGTGCAGGGAGTAGAACCAGCCGCGCGTTTGGTCTATGGCCTCGCAGATGTAATCGGCGGGGAAGTTGCGCTTCAGCTGCTCGACCACCTCGGGCGGGGAATCCTCACCCATGTAGTGCCACTGAGCGTATGGCATGGCGCCCGACTCGAACCACACGTCCACCGTGTACGGCACGCGCCGCATGGTCTCGCCGTCCAGCTCGAAGGTGATCTCGTCCACGTAGGGGCGGTGCAGGTCGAGCTCCGACAGGTCGCGGCCGGTGAGTTCCTCCAGTTCGGCCACGGAGCCCACGCACACCTTGCGGCTGCCGTCCTCGTTCTGCCAGATGGGCATGGTGGCGCCCCAGAAGCGTTCGCGCGAGAGGGCCCAGTCGATATTGTTCTCGAGCCACTTGCCGAAGCGGCCGGTGCGCACGTGGTCCGGGTGCCAGCCGACCTTGTCGTTGTTCTCGAGCAGGTGGTCCTTGACGGCGGTGGTGCGGATGTACCAGCTCTTCTTGGCCACGTTCATGAGCGGCGTGCCGTCGCGCCAGTTCATGGGGTAAGTGTGCAGGATGGTGCCGGAGCGGTACATGAGCCCCGCCGCCGTGAGGTCGGCCGTTATGCGGTCGTCGGCCTCCTTGAACCACACGCCCGCGTAAGGGCCCTCGCCGCCTTCGGGCGCGTCGTAGGGACGTACTTCCGGCATGACGCCGCCGGTGAGGTCGACCGAGAAGATGGTGGGCAGGTCGTACTTGCGGCCCACGTCTAGGTCGCCGTAGGCGGGCGCCACGTGCACGATGCCGGTGCCGTCCTCCAGCGTCACGAAGTCGTCGGAGACCACGCGCCATGCCTTGCTGAGGTCGGCGCCGTCGTCGACGCGGCCCTTCAGGAGCGGCTGGTAGGTGAGGCCCACCAGCTCCTCGCCCTTGGCCCTACCGACCACCTCGGTGCCCTCGCCGAACACGCTCTCGGCCAGCTGCGCGGCCACCCAGTAGAGCTGCTCGGCGCCACCCGAGTCGCCGTGCTTCTCGGGAGCAGCCACCAGCACGTAATCGGCGCTACCCAGCACGGTGAGTCCCGTGTTGGCCGCCAGCGTCCAGGGCGTGGTGGTCCAGGCGAGGAAGTACACGGGGCGGGTTTCGTCCGCCGCGATCAGGCCGCGCGCCTTCAGCTCCTCCGCTCGCGCCGGGAACTTGGGATAGATGGAGGGGTCCTCGACGTCCTCCTTGTAACCGAGCGAGACCTCGTGCGAGGCGAGCGTGGTGTTGCTGGAGGGGGAGTGCCAGGTGGTCTTGTAGTCCTCCACCAGCAGGCCGCGGTCGAAGAGCGACTTCATGATCCACCAGCACGACTCGATGTAGCTGTTCTTGTACGTGATGTACGGGTCGTCTAAGTCGATCCAGAAACCGATGCGCTCGGTCATGGCGTTCCAGTCCTGGATGTTGCGCCACACGTCCTCGCGGCAGAGCTCGTTGAACTTGGCTATGCCGAACTCCTCGATCTGCTGCTTGTTCGTGAACCCGAGCCGTTGCTCCAGCGCGATCTCGACCGGCAGGCCGTGCGTGTCCCAGCCGCCCTTGCGGCCCACGCGGTAACCCTGCATGGTCTTGAAGCGGGGGAACAGGTCCTTGTACGCGCGGCTGATGACGTGGTGCACGCCCGGCTTGGCGTTAGCCGTGGGCGGCCCCTCGTAGAAGACCCAGTCGCCGTTCGGTGCGGGCCGGTCCACGGAGCGGCGGAACACGTTCCGGTCGTTCCAGATGTCTATGACGCGCCTCTCCAGCGCGGGGAAGCTGACGTCCGATGGTACTTCCTTGAACACCTTCACCACTCTCCCTGGCGTGCCGACGGGACGCGAAAGGGCGCCCCTGGCCAAGTAAGCCGTTGGGGCGCCCTGATGGAGCGCGGTACCACCCAACTTCGCCGGTTGCGCCGGCCTCGGCGGCTGCCCCGACCGTGTGGAGGGGAGAGCCTGGCGCTGTAGCGGGCGCCGCCCGGCTTCGTCTACTGGCGCGCCAGGCTGGCCGGAGCGCGTTCGGGAAGCGGCTCGGGGAGGATACCGGTCTCGCGTCTGTTCCGCCGGGCTCCCACCGTCCCCGGCTCGCTGCTGGCAGATGCGCGAGCGGCTTGTTCCCGTCTCGGCCGTATGGCGGTAGTTTACCGCCTACAGGTGATGGAACTCACATCACCACCGTGCTCTACGCTTTACAACGGAAAGCGAAAGCGCGTATACTCAACGCTAGCAGCAGTAAACGAACACGTCAATCAGACCTGCTGCCATTCCTGGCAAAACCCGGATCACCTGGCACCAGTAGTTCGGTAGGCTGTGGTCCTTAACACCGGACAGAACTTGGAGCGGGGAGCCGATGCAGATCTGCTCAGTTGCCGCTTGAGCACCACGCCTGAAGCATTCAGGCAGCGCCCCACGCACATCGTGGGAACGGAGAACGGATGAGTCCTACACCCAAGAAAGACAGTACTGAAGTAGCCGAGACCGTCGCGGAAGCCCCGGCGCCCCGCAAACGCGGACGGCCCCGTAAGAACCCTGAGACCGAGAGCGCTAAGGAAAGCGCCAAGGCCACTGCCGCTAGCAACGGTGAGGTCGCCGCCGACGCCGCTGAGGCCGCCGAAGACGCGGCGCCCGCTAAGCCCAAGCGCGGCCGCAAACCCCGCGCCGCTGCGGAGGCCGAGTCCGGCGAGGCTAGCGCCGACGCCGGTGCGGAGGCCGCCACCGCAACGCCCGAGGCCGAAGAACAGTCTGCTGCGGAGGAGCGCGCCGAGAAGGCGCCCAAGCGCGGCGCCAAGGCAGCCAGTAAGGCCTCCGCCGATGACGATGGTGGCGACGCGTCTGAAGCCGACGACGCCGACTCGAAGGACGACGGCGGGCGGCGTGGCCGCAACCGGGGCCGCAACCGCTCGAACCGCACCCCCCGCAAGGCGCCCCTGAACTTCCGCGACTTGCAGAGCAAAATTCTCCCCGAACTGCACCTGCTAGCCAAGGAAGTGGGCCTGGAGGATTACCGCCAGATGGAGAAAGACGACCTGGCGGTCGCCATCCTCGAGCGCTCCTCTGAAGCGGAGGGCCTGCGTCTGGTGCGCGGTTACCTCGAGATCAGCTCGGACGGGTACGGCTTCCTGCAGGAGTCGCTGCTGCAGAACAACACCCGCAGCGTCATCGTGTCGGCCGGGCTCATCAAGCAGTTCCGCCTCCGCACGGGCGATCACATCATGGGCAAGGCCCGCCGCCCGCGCGACAACGAGCGTTACGGCACCCTCATACGGGTCGAGGCGGTAAACAACGTCGATCCGTTCCAGGCCTCCAAGCGTCCGCGCTTCGAGGACCTCACGCCCACGTTCCCCGAGCAGCGCATCCAGCTGGAGACCACCAGCAACGAGCTCTCCACCCGGGTCATCGACCTGCTGGCGCCCATAGGGCGCGGGCAGCGCGGCCTGATCGTGGCGCCGCCCAAGGCTGGTAAGACCACCCTGTTGAAGAAGATCGCTAACGCGGTGGTAACCACCGAGCCCGACATCAAGGTCATCGTGCTGCTGGTCGACGAACGCCCCGAGGAAGTCACCGACTTCCGCGAGAGCGTGCAGGGCGTAGAAGTGGTGGCCAGCACCTTCGACGAACCGCCCGCCAACCACATCCGCGTGGCAGAGTTCGTGCACGAACGCGCCCGCCGCATCGTGGAGGACAACGGGCACGTCATGATCCTGCTCGACTCCATCACGCGTCTGGCCCGCGCTAACAACCTCGTCACGCCGCCCACCGGGCGCACCCTGTCGGGCGGTCTCGACTCCAACGCCCTGCACTGGCCGAAGCGTTTCCTGGGCGCCGCGCGTAACATCCGCGGCGGCGGGTCGCTCTCCATCCTCGCCACGGCACTGGTCGAGACGGGCTCGCGCATGGACGACGTCATCTTCGAGGAGTTCAAAGGCACCGGCAACATGGAGCTGCACCTCAGCCGTCACCTCGAGGAGCGCCGCATCTTCCCGGCTATCGACATCCTCAAGTCCGGCACGCGCCGCGAGGACCTGCTCCTGGGCGAGGACGTGCTGGCCAAGATGTGGCTGCTGCGCAAGGTCATCTCCGACATGGACCCCGCCGAGGCCATGGAGATGCTGCTCGGCCGCCTCGGACGCACCAAGAGCAACGCCGAGTTCCTCTCTACCCTCACGCAGGGCTGACAGAAGTAGCGTGAACCAGCGGGCGCCCAGAACCACGACGTGGCTCTGGGCGCCCTTGTTGGCGCTGAGCCTGCTGTTCGTCGTGGGCGCGGGCGCCGCCCGGGCGCAGAGCGTGCAGGAGAAGCTGCGCGCCGCGCAGGCGTTGTTACTGCCGCGCGCGGTTGCCGCGCTGGCGGGCGTGCAGACATGGGAGTCGGGCTACGCCATGCCCGTGGAGGGCCGGCTCAGTTCACCGTTCGGTTGGCGCAACATCTCCGTCAACGGCAACCGCTTCCACGGCGGGGTGGACTTCGCCGCTAGCCCCGGCACGCGCGTGGTGGCCGCGCGCTCCGGCCGCGTTATACGCGCGGGCTGGTGGGGTACCTACGGCTACGTGGTGGTGCTCGATCATGGCGACGGCACCGAGACGCGCTACGCCCACCTCAGCACCTACTCCGTAGCCGCCGGCGACATGGTCAGGCAAGGCGACACCTTAGGTGGTGTGGGCAGCACCGGGGCCTCAACCGGACCGCACCTGCATTTCGAGATCAGGCTCGGCGGCAGCGCCGTGGACCCGTTGCCTTACCTGCACGGCGAGCGTTGACCCACCTAAGCCCGACAGCTATACTCAGGATAGTAATTCGGAACGGTTCCGAAAAGGGGGCGTGTGTTGGTTCCCCCGGACAGGCAAGCGGTAGCCTTCAAGGGTTACGCTAGGCGCAGCTAAGACATAGCGGAGAGGATCCTTGGCATGTGGGTCTCCACCAAAGCGCAATACGGAATGAGGGCACTGGTTGAGGTCGCCATGTGGGGTGGCGAACCGGTGAGCCTCAAGACCATCTCGCAGCGTCAACTGATCAGCCACCAGTACCTGGAGCAGATCTTCGCCGAGCTGCGGCGCGCCGGCATCGTCGACTCCGTCAGGGGCGCGCGCGGCGGCTACATGCTGGCCAAACCGCTCGATCAGATTGACGCCCTGGAGGTCGTCGAGCTGCTCGAGGGCAGCGTGGCGCCCGTGCGCTGCATCGAGGATTCGACCAACTGCGTACGCACCGGCCACTGCTCCACGGAGAGCCTCTGGCGCCGGGTCGATTCCGCGGTGCGCGAGGTGCTGAGGGGCACGTCCATGGCCGACCTGGTCGAGCAGCGCATGCTCGTCACCGGCCACCCCCTACCGCAGTTCGTGGGCGCCGAGAGCTGAGCCTGCTCGGCCGGCCGCGCTCCTCTCGCGCCTGAACCAGTAGCGCATGAACCAGATAGACAGAGCCGAGCTCTACTTCGATCACGCCGCCACCACTCCCGTCAGCCGGGAGGTGCTGGCGGAGATGCTGCCGTACTTCGAGCAGCGCTTCGGTAACCCGTCCAGCGTGCACCGCCTGGGGCAGGCCGCGCGACGCGCCCTGGAGGAGTCGCGCGAGCGCGTAGCCGAAGCGGTCGGCGCGCACCCGCGCGGAGTGGTCTTCACCTCTGGCGCTACCGAAGCCGACAACCAGGCGCTCTTCGGCGCCGCCGCCCTCCAGCCGGGCGGCCTGGTGGTCAGTGCCACCGAGCACCCCGCCGTGCTGAGCGCCGCAAAGCGCTTGGCGGCGGAGGGGAGAGCCGTGACGTTCGTGCAGCCCGCGCCCAGCGGCGCGCTGCCCCTCGAGGCCATCCGTCAGGCGCTGGAGGAGCAGGTGGCCAGCGGCGGCACCGCTCTGGTGGCCGTCATGTACGTGAACAACGAGACGGGCGTCATTACGCCTCCTGCGGCCGTAGCTGAGCTAGCGCACGAGTACGGCGCGCTCTTCCTCTGCGACGCTGTGCAGGCGCTGGGCGCCGAGCCCGTCAGCCTGGACGGCACGGGCGCGGACATGCTCACGCTCTCGGCTCACAAGGTGTACGGCCCCAAGGGCGTGGGCGCGCTGGTCATGCGCCGCGACCTGCAACTACCGCCACTGCTAGCTGGTGGGGAGCAGGAGCGCGGCTTCCGGCCGGGCACGCATGGGCTACCGGGCATTGTGGGCATGGCTGCCGCCGTGCAGCGCGCGGTGGCCGAGGCGCCGGCCGAACGGGACCGCCTGGCGCGCGTGCAGCGCGCCTTCGAGACCGCCGCGTTAGCGCTGCCTGGCGTGCACCTGAACGGCGCCGGCGCGGAGCGCAGCGTGAAGCACACCAACCTGGCGCTAGAAGGCGTGGACGGCGAGACCATCCTCATGCTCCTCGACGAGGCGGGCATGCAGGTCAGCGCCGGGTCGGCCTGCGCGGCCGGCAGCTTAGACCCTAGCCACGTGCTGCTTGCCATGGGTCTGCCGCGTGAGCAGGCGAAGGCCAGCGTGCGTTTCAGTTACGGCAAGCTCACGGACGAGCCAGCGGCAGCGCAAGCCACCGCCCGCCTGGCCGAGGCGCTGGAACGCAGCCGCGCCGTGGCGCACTGACAGCGAAACCCTAAGCGCTCTTGCGGGCGGTCTGTTGAGCCAGCAGGCTCAGCGGGTCATCGAGCGCGTCCGCATCTATGTGCAGGCTGGCGACGCCGCTGCCCGGCACCTCGTACATGAGGGGCTGCAGTGTGCGCTCCATGACCGAACGCAGCCCGCGGGCGCCCGTCTTACGCTTGAGCGCGCGGCGCGCCACCTCCCGAAGGGCCTCCTCTGAGAACGTCAGCTCTACGCCGTCCAGACGGAAGAGCTCCGTGTACTGCTTGACGAGGGCGTTCTTGGGCTTGGTGAGCACGTCGATCAGGGCGTCCTCGCTGAGCTCGTTCAGCCGCACCACCAGCGGTAACCGGCCGATGAGCTCGGGGATGAGCCCGAACGACATGAGGTCCTCCGGTAGCACCTCGGCGGTGGCCGTGGCGGCGCTGTCCGCGGCGTCCTCTACCTGCTGGAAGCCCACGCGGGCGGGGTTGATGCGCCGCTCCAGGATCTCGGCTATGCCCTCGAAGGCGCCGCCGCAGATGAAGAGGATGTCGTTGGTGTCTACGTCTATCAGTTCCTGGTGCGGGTGCTTGCGGCCGCCTTGCGGCGGCACGTGCGTGATGGTGCCCTCGATGATCTTGAGGAGCGCCTGCTGCACACCTTCGCCGGAAACGTCGCGCGTTATGGAGGGCCCTTCCGACTTGCGGCCCACCTTGTCTATCTCGTCTATGTAGATGATGCCGCGCTGGGCGGCCTCCACGTCGTAATCGGCCACCTGCAGCAGGCGCACGATTATGTTCTCCACGTCGTCGCCCACGTAACCCGCTTCGGTGAGGGTGGTGGCGTCAGCGATGGCGAACGGTACGTTCAAGCTGCGGGCGAGGGTCTGCGCAAGGAGGGTCTTGCCGGTGCCTGAGGGGCCCACCAGCAGCACGTTGCTCTTCTGGATCTCGGCCTCGGGGTGCTCCAATCGGCGGTAATGGTTGTAGACGGCCACCGCTAGGGCGCGCTTGGCGTCGTCCTGCTCTATAACGTAATCGTCGAGCTGCGCCTTTATCTGGCGCGGGACCAACGTCTGCAGCGGTTCAGGCGCGGGGGCGGGAGTGGTGGCGTGCTCCACCACCTCGTGCACGCGGCCCGCGCAGTCGTCGCAGATGTGCGCGTTGCCGCCCGGGGCCGCTATGAGGAAGCGCACCTCGGCGTGACCGCGGCCGCAGAAGCTGCAGTGTGAAGCCGGCACGCTCACTAGGCGCCACCGAAGCGCGAGTCCTGCCGCGGCTCGACCACGCGGTCGATGAGGCCGTACTCGCGCGCGGTTTCGGGCGCCATGAAGTAATCGCGCTCCATGTCCTTGCGGAGCTGCTCCTTGGGCCGACCCGTGTGGCGGTGGTAGATCTCTTCCAGCATGTCGCGCACGTCGAGGAACTCGCGCGCCTGCACCTCGAGGTCCGGCAGCGAGGCCCGCGGGAAGCCAGCGGAGCCAGCGTGGATCATGATGCGGCTATGCGGCAGCGCCACGCGGTTACCGGCCGTGCCGGCCATGAGGATGACCGACGCCATGGACATGGCGATGCCCACGCAGTTGGTGTGCACGGGGGCGTTGATGTACTGCATGACGTCGTAAATAGCCAGCCCTGCGTACACCTCGCCGCCCGGGCTGTTGATGAACAGGTTGATGGGCTGCTCGGAACTCTGGGAGTCGAGCAGTAACAACTGTGCGGTGATGACGTTGGCCACCTCGGAGTCGATGGGGGAGCCTAAGAAGATGATGCGCTCTTTCAGCAGGCGGCTGTAGACGTCGTAAGTGCGCTCGCCGCGGCC
>JBBAFX010000008.1:0-23602 GCA_041655195.1 Trueperaceae bacterium | reverse complement strand
TGAGCGGCGTAGCCGGCTCCTCAACCTTGGGGCCGCCACGAGTGTTTGATCCGGTTCGCGCCATAGACGCGCTAGCCTACCGCGTAGGCGGGGCGGGCTACGCAACCTCCGGGTTGGCTCCCCAAGCGGCGGGGTTACAGGCGGCAGACTTTCCGCTAATCTGACCTAGTTATGAAACCGTGCGCCGTGCGCCCAGGCCGACTGCCTCAAGAGCCGCCCCCGGGTTCACGGATTACCGAAGGGAACACCATGCCACGACTGATGCTCTTCCTCCTAGCCGTTCTCCTCTCCTCGGCTGCGCTGGCCCAGGGTCGCCTCAACCCACCTAACTACTACCTTTCGCAACTCACCGAACTTAAGCCCGGAGACGCCGTGAACGGCGCGCTGAGCGAGGCGAGCGGCCAGAACTTCAAGGACGGCTCCTACCTCGACCTGTACGTCCTGTACGGCGAGGAAGGCGAGGACGTGACGCTGGTGGCCGCCAGCCTGGAGTTCGACACTTACCTGAGCCTGTACGACCCGAACGGCTGGCTGGTGGCGGCCGTGGACGACGGCGTCTACTCCTCCGACGCCGAGCTGAGCGTGACCCTGCCGCAGACGGGCCGTTACCTGATCGTGGTGAGCGGTTACTCCGACTACGACCTGGGTCGCTACACCCTGTCGCGCAGCGCTGCCCGCCAGGCCCCTGAGACGGAGGCTCTGGCTCTGGACGTGCCGGGCGCTTACAGCGGCACCTTCAACGAGAGCACCGCCGCCACCGTGCCGTACCTCGCGTCGCTCGGCGTGCTCTTCGTCATGGAGGTCACCGAAACCACTCACATCGATGTTCGGGCCAGCGCCGCCGAGTTCGACACGTTCCTGATCATCACGAACGAGAACGGCGACATTGTGGTCGAGAACGACGACGAGAACTACAGCGAAGCTAGCGGCTGGAACACGAACTCGCGCGCCTTCGCCGAGTACGAACCCGGCGTGTACTACGTCTACCTGACGAGCCTCTACTCCACGCCACTCGGTGACTACAGCCTGAGCGTGAGGCGCTTCGCGGCCATCGATTGAGCCGCTGAGAAGCTGAGAGCCGAACCGAGCTTAATCGCCACCTACGGTTAGCAGTGCCGGCCCGATTCGGGCAAGGAGTACCGGGCTGAGCGTAGGCACCAGCTACGATGGTGCCTACGCTCATGTCTGACCTGCCCCACTCCCCCACTCTCTTCGAGTCCCCCAACACCGAACCGCTCGCGGCGCGTATGCGGCCGCGCACTTTGGACGAGTACATCGGCCAGGACCACATCGTGGGGCCTGGCCGTTTGCTGCGGCGCGCCATCGAGGCGGACCAGTTGTCGTCGGTCATTTTCTACGGCCCGCCCGGCACGGGTAAGACGACCCTCGCTAGGGTCATCGCTAACTCCACGCTTGCGCGCTTCGTGGCCATCAACGCGGTGCTGGGCGGCGTGAAGGATATCCGTGAGGCGGTAGCGGCGGCGCAGGCTTCGCGGAGGGGCGGGGTGCGCACCATCCTCTTCGTGGACGAGGTGCACAGGTTCAACAAGGCGCAGCAGGACGCGCTACTGCCCTGGGTGGAGAACGGCACCGTCATCCTGATAGGCGCCACCACGGAGAACCCGTTCTTCGAGGTGAACAAGGCGCTGGTGAGCCGCAGCCGCATCTTCCAGCTGGTGCCGCTCACGGAGGACGACCTCCGGGCGGTAGCGGCACAGGCGCTGGCGGACGAGGAACGCGGTTACGGGCGCAGGCGGGTGGACCTGCTACCCGAAGCGCTGGATCACCTGGTGAACGTGGCGAACGGCGACGCCAGGGCCCTCCTGAACGCCCTGGAGCTGGCGGTGGAGACCACGCCGCCGGGCGCTGACGGCACGGTGGTCATAGGCCGCGAGGTGGCCGAGGAGTCCATCCAGCAGCGCGCGGTGCTTTACGACAAGGAGGGCGACGCGCATTTCGACACCATCAGCGCGTTCATCAAGAGCGTGCGCGGCTCGGACCCGGACGCGGCGCTCTACTGGCTCTCGAAGATGGTGTACGCGGGCGAGGACCCCCGCTTCATCTTCCGCCGGCTGCTGATCCTGGCTAGCGAGGACATAGGCCTGGCCGACCCGCACGCGCTGCCGCACACCGCCGCGGCGGCGCAGGCTTACGACTACGTGGGGCTGCCCGAGGGCCGCTACCACCTGGCGCAGGCCACGCTCTACCTGGCCACCGCGCCCAAGAGCAACAGCACTATGGGTTTCTTCGACGCCCTGGCGGCGGTGCAGAAGGAGCGCGAAGCCGAGGTGCCGGCACACCTGCGCGACGCGAACCGCGACGGCGACAGCTTCGGACACGGCGCGAGTTACGCGTACCCACACGCCTACCGCGACCACTGGGTGGCGCAGCAGTACCTGCCGGAGGCGCTGCAGGGCAAAGTCTTCTACGACCCCTCCAGTAGCGGTTACGAGGCGCGCATCCGTGGGGACGTGGCGCGGCGGCGTGAGGCGCAGTTGGCGGCCATGCTCGAGCAGGAGTCCGGCGCGCCGGGTGAGGTGCTCACGGTCTCGCCCCGCGACCGCAACCGCGACCGTTGGCTGGAACGCACGGTGTCCAGTAGCGGCGAGCGCTTGGCGCAGGTGCGCGACGCGCTCTTCGAGCTGGCGGACCCGCGGCCCCACCACCTGGTGCTGGACCTGAACGCTGGCACGGGCCTGCTCACTTGGGAGGCGGCGCGCCGCACGCCCGAGGGGCAGGTGTGGGCTCTAGAGAGGGACCCGGCCGCGGCGCGCACGCTTGAGGCGCAGGCCGCCAACTTGGACGAGTTGCAGCGCCCCGTGGTGCTTACTAAGAGCGTCACCGAGCTGACGGCCGAGGAGCTCGGTCAGGTCAGGTTCGACGTGGTGCTGGGCCGCAACGCGCTGAGCGCTGCCGGCGGCGCAGCGGACGCTGCTAGCGGCGGCCAGGAGCTCTTCCCCGCTCTGCTGCGGGTGACCGCCCCGGGCGGGCGCGTGGTGCTGGCGGAGGCGCACGGCCGCCGCGCTCAGCGGCTCTACCGGCTACTGGACTGGTCGGCCCGGCCCGAGCTGCAGGAGCGCCTGGCCGCCCGGCTGGAGTCAGCCGAGGAGGGCATCTACTCCGGCGCCAGCCAGCGCCTGGGACCCGAACCGGAGGCGGTGCGTGCGGCGGCATTGGCAGCCGGTTTTGAGTCGGCGCAGCTGGCGACGCGGAACGTGACTACTCCGCAACGGCTTTCCAGCGCCCTGGTGGAGAACTGGTTCCGTAGCGGCGGAGCGCGGCCCTCCTACGTGGACCTGATCGGGGGTTCGTTCTCGGCTGAGGAACTGGCTGAGCTGCGCTCGCTCTTCGTGACCCAGCTGGCCGAGTCAGAGCAGCCGTGGACCTCGAGCCTCTACCTGCTGCAGCTAACGGCTCCCGGGTAGTTCCGTGGCGTGCGGCGCCCACGGGCCGCCCGTCATATACAGCTGGAACGCCAGACCCGGCGTTACGGGGCCCCAGTACCCGCCCTGACCCGTGACGCTCGACTGGAGGTAGGCGCGCAGCACCTGATCTACGCCGCCCGCACCACGCACCGCCCCGAAGCCCCAGTAGAACTCCCCGCCCCTGAGGTCGGGTGCGGCCACGTCGGCGCCCCACGGCGCCACGGTCATGGACGGCGCGAGCCAGGCGCTCTGCACGAAGTTCCAGGTCACACGCCCGTCCGTTAGCGCGCCCACGTAGAAAAGCACGCCCGGCTCCTGCTGCCAGGTGAAGCGCGCCCGCAGCGGATCGGTACCGACCGTATCTATGAGGGGCAGGGCCACGGGTTCAGGGAGCACAAGCTCTGTGGCCGTGGGCTCGGCCAGGACGGCGCTTGCCAGCCGCAAGGTCATGCCGGTGGCGTCGGTCGCCAACGCGGTCAGCTCGTACCGGTCGCACTCCTCCCTGACGGCTTCAGGTAGGGCGGCGTAGGCGGCGCGTGAGCTGCCTGCGGGCACAGCCGCGCCGACGGGCGCGTTCAGCCCGCCGCAAGTGACGAGGCGAGCCGTTAGCGTGGTGTTCTCGAGCATCGCGCTCTCGGCGTCCGCCACGGCCAGCTCGTACTGCACGAGCTCGAGCGCCTGTTCCGACGTGAGGTCGAGAAGCAGGGGCGCGTCGGCCAGGTCCGCGCCGCGTTGTAGCAGGGCGCGGCCGGGGACCTCACCAAGTGCGGCGTCTAGGGCCAGCAGGTCCGCGCCGGCGGACGGGGGCATGGTGGCGCCGAAGGTAGCGCCCTCTGACGCAACGCCCGAGTAAACCTGCCTGCCGCCTACGTACACGCTCGCCAGGTTCGGCACTC
Source organism: Trueperaceae bacterium (assembly GCA_041655195.1). GTDB lineage: Bacteria > Deinococcota > Deinococci > Deinococcales > Trueperaceae > JAAYYF01. The sequence goes on along the minus strand of JBBAFX010000008.1, from coordinate 19,281 downwards.
GTCCCGCCGAGGGGCCGGTCCGCAGTTCGCCGGTCACGCGGGTTGGCGTGGTGAGCACGTCGCCCTGCCCGGGGCACGTGTGCTGCAGGCTGCTCACTTCGTCGAGCAGGAAGCGGTAGACGGTGATGGTGGGTCCCTGCGGCGTGAAGCAGGTGACCGCCAGCGAGTACCGGGCGCCCTCGAGCTGCGCGGTGTAAACGCCGCCGGCGCCTTCGACCTCGCGCCAGCGGCCGTCCTCGCCGGAGACCATGACCCGGTCGGCGTTGGCCGGGCTGGGGCCGAACATGGTGTGGAGGGTCAGCGTCTGCGCGGCCGCCACCGGGGCGCCCAGCAGCAAGAGCACAGTGAGGAGCAGCCGCTTCATTCCATTCATTCCACTGCCTCCAGCACCAGGACTTCTGCGCTGCCTTGCACCACCACGTAGCCGCCAGCGGTGAGGGTGGGCCCGAAGCCGCTCCCGTTCGTGCGGAGCAGGTGCCGGACCCGGGCGTTGGTGAGGTCCACGGCTAAGTGCGTGCCGTCAGCGCGGCCCACGTAGGCGCGCGTACCCACGAGGTCGAGGCGGGAGATGAGCGTGCCCGGGAACAGGTACTCGATGATCCGCCCGCTGTCCAACGCGGCGGCCAGGAGGTTGTGGTCCTCGCCCTCGAAGAGGAGCAGGTTCAGGTAAGGGCCCGCCCGGTACGCGCCGCCAGCCGCCGCGTAAGTAGCGGTGGGCTCACCGGCGCCGCCGTGGGGGAAGCTGAAGACGCGCCCGCCTCGCGGGTCGGTTACGTAGAGGGCCTCGCCGGTTAGCCTGAGCGACGTATCAGCGCTGAGGTGCCAGGCGTCCAGTAGCTCACTGAACTCGTACTGCCAGTGCTCTGACCTTGTGCCGCGGGTGGCGTCGACCACCGAGACCGAGAAGCGCGCGTCAGCAGCCGTGCTGCCTGGTGCGGGCTGGTTGAGGAGGTAGGCGCGGCCGTCCATAACGCCAAGGAGGCGTAGCCAGCCACGGCCGCGCCACAGCTCCTCGCCCGTGCTGGTGGAGTAAGCGTGGTACCACCGCACGTTCGGCTCGCCGTAGTCGGCGCTGAAGATGGTCAGCTCGGGCCCTAAGTGAACGAGCCTGGCCACGCCGGGCACATCGAAGGTGTGGCTCGGGGCGCCCGTCCGCAGGTCCAGCACGAGGTAGCCGCCGGCCCCGCTGCCGGCCACCAGGACGGTGCCGGTGGTCTCTAAGAACCTCACAGGCAGCTCCGTTACTTGGGTGGACCAGCGCTGTGTGCCGTCGGCAGCGTCCAGGGCGGTGACGCGCCCGCCATCGGCGAGGATGACTAGGTCCTCCGCCTGCAGGAGTGGGCCCGTGAGGCCGCTACCGTATGACCACTGCTGCCAGCCGCTGGCTAGCTCGGTGGCCACCAAGCGGCCGTCGCGCAGGTACACAACAGCGCTCTCAGTGACGACGGCGGTGGGGCTGTCGAGCCGGTCCCGCCAGACGGGTTCGGCCCTGCGGGCGAGAAGGCTGGGGTCTGGGAGCAGCGGTCCCTGGTACGAGTCCGTTGGCAGTTGCGCGCTCGCGGTGAAAGTGAAAGTGAGCGCCAGCAGCGCCGTTACGGCCGCCCGGATGGTCCTGGCGGCGGCGGGTACGTGCGCGCGGTGGCGAGTCATCTGTTACGAGCATAGTTGCCGAAACAGGTGAGTGTTGTTAACCGTCCTATAATGCATGGCCTAGCACCGGGCGCCGAGCATGGCCCGTGCCCAGAGGTTCTAGGCACAAGCCTAGAGTTCGGCCCCTTTTCGGCCCACCGGGCAACCGCTCGGAGGCGGACCTTGCTATGATGCGCCAACCTGGAGGAGAAACAGATGGTGCGAACGGCCAAACCGTTCGGGCTGGGGGCCCGACTAGTTTCCACCTGCCTGTCACAGTTGTCCCTATACCTGTGCGGCGCATGCTCGACCGAGTACCTAACCCGTGAACGTTACAGCGCCCCACCGCGCGCTGGTCAGTGTTGAGCGTGGAACACGGTCCCAGCCGCGCGCTGACTTACAGGTACGCCTTCCTCATAGGCTTACTGGAACTGGCTATAGCCGTGCCCATGCCGGTCCTGGTGCTGCACATGACCGGGCGCGGCCTAGACCTGGCTATCATCGGGCTGGCCTTCACCATCCGCGCGGTGCTGGTGGTGCTGCTCGAACTACCCACGGGCGGCCTCGCCGACGCCATCGGGCGTCGGCCCATCGCTCTCGCTTCACAGCTCTTCACGGCGGCGTCGTTCCTGGCGCTGCTCTTCGTTTCCGGCCCGTTCCTGGCGCTGGTCTACGCGCTGCTGCAGGGCGTGGGCGCGGCCCTTCACTCTGGCGCACTGGACGCTTGGTACGTCGACGAACTGAAGCGCCTGGAGCCCGACGTCGAGCTGCAACCGCACCTCGCGGCCGTCAACGTCTTCCAAGCCGTGGGCATGCTGGCTGGCACCGCCCTGGGCGGCTTCCTGCCGCGCCTCACGGCTAACCTTGAGCTGTCGTTCCCGCTCTCGGACTTCGGCATCGCCCTGTTCGCCGGCTTGGCGCTCAGGCTGGTGGTGTGGCTGCTAACCTTCACGCTCATGCGCGAGCCCATCAAGCCGCAGGGCTCCGATCCTGTGGGGCTCTCCGCCGTGCCGGCCATCCTCAAGGACGCGTTCGGCCTCTCGCGCTCCATCCCGCAGGTCCGCTGGCTGCTGGTGGCTGCGTTCGCCTCCGGCTTGGCCATGGTCAGCATCGAGACCTTCTGGCAGCCCATCGCCGCCTTCACTTTCGGGTCCGACGCTAGCGACAGCGTGCCGTTCGGGGTGCTGGGCACCCTGTCCGGCGTGGCGCTCCTGGCGGGCAGCCTGGCCGTCATGAAGTGGGGTAAGCAGTTCCCCGGCGGGCCGGCGGCGCTGGCCGGCGTCAGCACCCTCATCCGGGGCGGCGCCATCCTGCTGTTCGCCCTCATGACGGGGTCATTGGGGCTCGGAATAACGTTCGCGCTCGTGTACTTCGCGCTGGCTACCAGCAACGTTCCGCACGACGCCATCCTCCACGACTCAATCCCCTCCGCCCGCCGCAGCTCCATGATGAGCGTGCACTCACTCGTGTTCTTCGGCGGCATAGCCCTGGCTTCCGGTCCGCTCGGGTGGCTCGCCACCGAACAGGGGCCGCGGCTGGCGCTCGGCATCGCCGGGGCTCTCACTCTGCTCTCTGCCCTGGCTTACGTCATGGTGGCGCGCTACATCTCAGCCCCAGCGCCTAAGGTCACAAGCGTCGCTGCTGCCGAGACCGACGGCGGCGGCCTGCTCGCCTCCCCGTCGGAGGAGGCCAAGCACTGAGCGTGGCGGCCAGCGCGGTAACCTGACCAGCGTGACCAAGGAAGGTCAGACCGAGCGGCTACGCCGCGCCTACGCCGCTCTCCCCCTCAAGGACGAACCGCGTACCGGCTGGGTGCAGCACGGCGTGCAAGACGCCGAGTCCGTGGCCGCCCACTCCTGGGGCACGGCCTACCTGTGCCTCCTCTTCGCTGAGCAGGCGGGCGTCGACCGGGCCAAGGCGGTGGAGATCGCCGTACTGCACGACCTCGCCGAGGCGCGTACCGGCGACGTTGCCGCCCGCCTCGACCCGCTCGACCGCACCGTAAGCGAGGCGCACAAGAGCGCCAGCGAACTAGCGGCCATGGAGGAACTCCTGCCGCCGGAGCTAGGCGACCTGCACGCCGCGTGGCTGGCGTACGAGGAGCGCTCCACACCTGAAGCGGTGTTCGTGCGCGACATGAACCTGCTGGACATGTGCCTGCAGGGCGTCAAGTACGAGCGCGACCGGCGCTACGATCCCACGGTGCTCATACCCTCCCAGGGCGGTCACCGCCACCTCGACGAGTTCTTCGCTGGGGCGCAGGCGCGCCTTAGCACCGCGGTAGCCAAGGAACTCTACGAGGTGGTGCACGCCTGGTACCTGCAAGCGCGCGGACGCCCGTAACACGCGGACGAACCCGAGCGGGCGCCACAGGTACTTGCTCGGCTGAAAATCATGTAAGAGAATCGCCTACCGGAAGGAGCCACCAGACCACATGCAACGCGACATCCACTTCTACCAGGAAGCCCAGCTGAAGAACCTGCTGGTGGACGTGCGCGCGCTGGCCGCCCAGAAGCGGCTCGAGGCCATCTTCGACGTAGAGCTGTTCTCTTTCGAACGCACCGTCGAAGCCGTGCTGGCCGCGCCCACACGCGAGACGGGCCAGGCAGCTCTGCAGGAAGGCCGCGAGCTCCTCCGCCGGCTCCGCGAGGCGCCGGACAAGTCCAGCGACGACCTCCTCCTGCGCTAGCCGTCCCTTTCCTCCGATGTGCGCGCCTCATGCGCTCCGGTTGGGTACCGTAGCGGTTATGGACGTTGTCATCCTCCCGACCCCCGAGCACGTCGCTCAGCTCACGGCCCGCCTCGTGGCCGACCGTGTGAAGTCCAAACCTAACCTCGTTCTGGGCTGCGCCACCGGCCGCACCATGGAAGGCATCTATGGCGAGCTGGACAAGCTGGCCGACGCCGACCAGATCGACTTCTCGCGCGTGCGCACGTTCAACCTAGACGAGTACGTGGGCATCGGCGGTAGCGACGAACGCTCCTACCGCCACTACATGCACCGCTACTTCTTCTCCCGCGTGAACATCGACCCAGCCAACACGCATGTACCGAACGGTCTGGCTACTGACTTGGACGCCGAATGCGACGCTTACGAGGCCGCCATCGTGGCCGCTGGCGGCATAGACCTGCAGCTCCTGGGCCTCGGCTCGAACGGGCACATCGGCTTCAACGAACCTCTGTCAGGCTTCCAGTCACGCACGCGGGTGCAGCCCCTCGCCCCGCACACCCGCGAGCAGAACGCCGGCATGTTCGGCGGCGACCCCGCCAAGGTTCCCACCACCGCCCTGACCATGGGGGTGGGCACCATCCTCGACTCGCGCGAGGCTCTGCTGGTGGTAACCGGTGAGCATAAGGCCGACATCCTGGCCCGCAGCTTGGAGGGGCCCGTGGTGGGCGTGATAACCGCCACCGCCCTGCAGTTCCACCGCCGCTGCCACGTGATCACCGACGAGGCCGCCGCCGCCAAGCTCAGCCTGAAGGAGTTCTACCGCGACGAGGTCAGCCACCTGCCCGTCTGGCGCGGGTACCTCCAGGCGCTCGACTAGCCAGGCGCCCTAGCGGCAGAGCTCCCACGCGCCCGTCCGTACTTCAGACCCCCGCGACCGGGTGAGTTGGCGTTACCATCGCGTTAGTGGCGCGGTCGACCCATTCACTGGGCGGCACCGTGCTCCACGTTGGGGAGGAAACGATGGAAACTTGGCTCACGACGCTCAAGACCGACACACCGCAACAGGGTTTCGAGTTGGCCATCAAGATGGCCCGCATGGGCGTCAAGTACACGCAGCAGTCCGCGGAGGTCCGCGATTCGCTCAGGGACAGCTACGCCAACAACGCTGACAGCCTCACGTGGGCTTCGCAGGTGGTGGCCATCAACTTCCAGACCGTGGCGGCGGCTAACAACTACTGGCGTTAGCGCGCCGCCCCGACCTACAGCTACTAGCCTCTAAGTACTGAGCTCTAGCGTGCGGGCCTTAGCGCCCGCAAGTACGTCCACCGCGTCAGCAGGAAGAAGCCCGTTTGCACCAGGGCGAAGAGTCCGATGACGATAAGGGTGTACTGCACCACGTTGGCCATGACCAGCGTGCCGAGTGCACCCAGCGCTACGGCCGCGTGCAACCCGCCCACTGCGAACGGCAGCAGGAAAATCATGGCGATCTGCAGCGTGACGGTTCGCCTCGTCTCGGCCGGCGTGATGCCGAGCCTACGCAGGCGCCCGAAGAGGCGGCGATCGCCTTCCAGCTCGGTGAAAAGCTTGAAGTAGATCAGGCTACCAGCGCCGATGAAGAAGAGCAGCGAAACGAACAGGCCCGCGAACATGGAGAGCCCGAAGACCTCCCGCACCATCCTGTTAACAACCAGGCTGCCCGACGAGTCCACCGACGAAGCGGCGACCATGTGCTCGTAAAGGTCGACGCCCAACGCGTCGTAACGGTCCGAGCTGGGCCAGTCGTACAGCCACAACTCCGCCGGCTGGTACTCGCGACCCGCCACGGGTATCGCCGCCAGATCCGCGTCGGCCAGCACGTACCAGTCGCTCAGCACCACGACCGGTAAGCTCACGTCAGGCGTTACGGGCCAAGCCTCCATGCCTTCTTCCGCACCTAGGACGAGTTCACCGTCTTCGAGCGCGATGAAGGTAGGCGAACCCCGCTCACTTGGGTCGAAGCCTCCGCTTCGCGCCAACGCTTGATACTCGCTCTCGGCTACTAGCGTCAGCCAGCTGGTGCCCGCGGCGCCACTCCGGCGGTAACGCAACTCATGGATCTCGGTCGAGGACCTTAGCGTAGGCGTAACGCCGTGCTCCGCGAAGCGGGCGTCGATCAGCTGGTGCGTAAGCGGCTCGCCATGGTCGGGGCTGGCGAGAGGGCCCGCTCCCTCTACCCTCTCCACGAACGTTATCGCCTGCGGGAACGCCAGCGCCGTGGTCTCAGCCAGCTGCCGCGTGAAGATGTAGAACGAGCCAGCCGCGGCCAGCACCACCGCACTGAGGGTGGCGATGGTGGCTAGTAGCCGCGCGTTGTCGCGGGCCCGGAACAGTAGTTGTGATACGACCAGCATGCGCGTCCCGTGCAGGTAGCGGGTATCAGCCCTACGGAACAGCTCCAGTAGCTTCACGCTGGCATGCCCGAACAGCAAGTACGTACCCACCACCACCGTGGCGACCACGGGTAGGAACGCCACCACCACGCCAGCCTGGTCCACGTTCAACGCCACCACATACCCAGCCGCTATGAGAAGAGCTCCGAGTAGCGCCAACCAGAGCGACGCGCGCGGCACGGCGCGGGGCCGGCGCGCTGCGCGCATGAGTTCCACCACGTCCTGACCGCCGATACGGGCGGTGCTGACCAGCGAAACCACCTGGAAGAGCACCAAGAAGGCCACGGCCGTGAGCAGCGCGGCGTTAGGCACGAACATAAAGCGGATCGCGGCCTCCAGGCCAAGTACCCGGCTGATGCCCATGAGGAACAGTTTCGCGAAGAGCTGGCCTAGGCCAATACCCACCACGATGGCGGCTAGGGAGAGGATCAGGTTCTCCAACCAGATCAGGCGTCGCAGCTGCCCTCTGGTCGTACCCATGAGGGTCAGCAGCCCGAACTCGCGATTGCGGGCGCGCAGGAAGGCGCCGCTGGAGTAGAGCACGAAGAAGAACGCGAACACGGCCACCAGCACCAGGCACACGGTCAGCACCACGCGGGTGGTTTCACCGCCGTACATGTAACCGCTCGTCACGTCCGGGTGGAGGATGAACTGGGCGTACAGGAAGAAGAGGAGCACGGAGAAGACGCTGCTGAGGAAGAACGCCGCGTAGCGCAGGGCGCTGCCGCGGACGTTGCTAAGCGCGAGCTGCCTGAAGGTCATCCTTGGCACCTCCCATGATGCTGAGCGAGTCGAGTACCTGTTGGAAGAAGGTCTGGCGGTTAGCGCCGCGCGTCATCTCGCTGAAGCGCGCGCCGTCCTTGATGAACACGATGCGCTTGCAGAAGCTGGCCGCGAACGGGTCGTGGGTGACCATGACCACCGTGACCCCGTCGTCGTTGAGGCCCTGCAGGGTGTTCATGACGTCCAGCGCGCTCTTCGAGTCGAGGTTACCGGTGAGCTCGTCTGCCAGTACCACCGCGGGCCCCGGGATGATGGCGCGAGCTATGGCCACGCGTTGCTGCTGCCCGCCTGAGATCTCGAACGGGCGGCGCTCCAGCAGTTCACCTATGCCGAGGCGCTCCGTTACCGCCTTCAGCCGCTGGTTCATCTCAGGCAGCTTCACCTTGTCGAGCACCAGCGGCAGCAGGATGTTCTCGCGCACGGTGAGGGTGTCGAGCAGGTTGAACTCCTGGAACACGAAGCCGAGCTGGCGGCGCCTGAAGAGCGCGAGCTGCTTGGCGCTCATGCCGGCCGGGTCGACGCCGCCCACCCGCACGCTGCCGGCGGTGGGGGTGTCGATGGTGGCGAGCAGGTTGAGGAGCGTGCTCTTGCCGCTACCGGAAGGCCCCATGACGCCGAGGAACTCGCCCTGCCCAACGCGCAGGTCGAAGGTATCTAGGGCTGTGTGGGTGGAGCCGCCGGCGGCGCCGTAGACCTTGGTGAGGCCGGCCGCTTCGAGTACAGCGGGCGCGCCTCCGGTGGAACTGTGTATAACTCTCGGGTTCGTAGATGAGTTTGGAGCTGCGGGCATGATGCCCTCCCTTCGCTGGGGAGAGCGTAGCCGTGGCGGTCACGGGGTTACCATCGCCGAACCTTACAGAGGTGTCACGTTCTGCCCGCTTACCCTGCGGTGCAACCCCTGCGGTCGCATGGCAACGGTGAACGTAGAGCCCTCGCCCACGGCGCTCTCGACCGTCAGCTCGTGCCCGAGCCGCCGGCAGATTTCGGCCGCCAGGAACAGCCCCATACCGGTCGATGCCTGGGTGCGGCGCCCGTTATGGCCGGTGAAGAAGCGGTCGAACACGCGCGGCACGTCCTCGGGCGGTATGCCCATGCCCTCATCGACCACGCTAAGGCGCGCGCCGCCGCTCGTTAGGCGGCTCACCTCGACTCGGACGCGCGCCCCGCTGGGGCTGTACTTGAGCGCGTTCGTGAGGAGCTGCCTAAGCACCACCGCCAGCCACTTCGGGTCCGACTCCACCGTCACACCGCCCTCAGGGGCGCTCACGCTGGGGTACACGCCGTGGCGCAACCAGCTCGCTTTCAGCGCGTTCACGCCCGACCGGGCCAACTCCGTCAAGTCCACCTGTACGGGCTTCAGGTCAAGCTCGAAGCGCTCAAGGCGCGCACTGGTGAGCATGAGCTCGAGCCCCTCGCTCAGGTGGCCCACCTCTTCGGTCACGCTGCGCCATTCCTCGCTGTCGTCCTGCTGCTCGGCCGTCAGCTCCAGCACCGCCAGGGGCGTCTTCATCTGATGCACCCAGAGGTCCACGAACGTGCGGTGCTGCTCGGCGCTCTGCCGGTAACGCTGCAGGGCGCCAAGCGCCCGCCGCTGGTCAGCGGCCAGCAGCGCAGCGAAGGCCGCCTGCTCGCGGGACTTGGCTGGCGGAAGGGGCGCCGCGTCGTACTCCGCCTCGTCACTCGCGGCTAGGCGCCGCGCCACCGCCCGCCTGAACGCGGCTTGCCGGCGGTAATCCACGAACATGAGCACGGCGCCGGTTACGGCGCCTAGGAGCAGCACGTAGGCCGCGTTGCCCCAAGTCAGGGGCGCCACGCCTAAGTGCACCACCAGGAGCAGGAAGCCGATAGCGACCGCGAAACCTAACACGAGCGGCAGGCGGTCCAGTAGGTAGTCGCGGGGTGTCACGCGTGCCTCACAGATGCCTCACGGGTACTTCATGCCGGCCCGTCCGGCGGCTCGAGCCGGTACCCCTCGCCCCGCACCGTGCGTACCGCGTCCTCGAGGCCGAGGTCAGCTAGCTTCCGGCGTAGGCGGTTCACGTTCACGGTGAGGGTGTTGTCGTCCACGAACTCGGCGTCGTCCCACAGGGCCGCGAGCAGCGTGTCGCGCCGCACCACACGGCCACCCGCACGTAGCAGCGCCTCCAGCAGCTGCCCCTCGGTGCGGGAGAGTTCCACGCTGCGCCCGGCGTAGCTGGCCTGTAGTCGACGAGCGTCGTAACCAAGAGCACCGAGCGTGCTCTCCTCGCCAGTCGCGGCGTACTCGCCGTACGCGCGGCGCAGCGCCCCGCGCACCTTGGCCGTCACCAGGTCTAGGTTGAACGGCTTGACGATGTAGTCGTCGCCACCGTTATCTATGGCCATGACCTGGTCCATCTCACCCGCCCGGGCGGAGATGAAGATGATCGGCGCGTTCGACACGGTGCGTATCTGGCGGCACCAGTAGAAGCCGTCGTACCAGGGGAGGTTCACGTCCAGCAGCACCAGGTCGGCGCTGGTTTCGAGGAACTCGTTCTTCAAGTCGTCGAAACGCTCAGCGCGCACGGCGGCGTAGCCGTACCGCTGCAGGTGCCCTGCCAGTATGCTCGCCAGCTTCGGTTCGTCCTCGATGATCAGGATGCGCCTAGCACTGTTCGTAGCACTGTTAGTAGCCATGTTCGCTCGGCCTGCCTGCCGCACCTTAGGCTACCGTCCGAGCGCCCTCCCCTTCGAACTGTGAGTTGTAGAGCCGCGCGTAAGCGCCGCCCTGCTCGAGTAGCTCGGCGTGCGTGCCGCGCTCAACTATGCGCCCGTCTTCCATAACGAGGATCAGGTCTGCGCCCACGATGGTGGAGAGCCGGTGGGCTATCACGAAGCTGGTGCGGTTACCGCGCAGCGCGGCCATGGCGTGCTGCAGCAGCAGCTCGGTGCGCGTGTCTACCGAGCTGGTGGCCTCATCCAGGATGAGCAGCGCCGGGTCGGCGAGGAACGCGCGCGCGATGGTGATGAGCTGCTTCTCGCCCGCGCTGACGTTACTGCCCTCGTCGTCTATCACCGTGTCGTATCCGTCCGGCAGGCTGTGCACGAAGCGGTCCACGAAGGTGGCCTTGGCGGCGTTCACGATGTCGGCTTCGCTGGCGCCGGGGCGGCCGTACGCGATGTTGTCGCGGATGGTGCCCTTGAAGAGCCAGGTGTCCTGGAGCACCATGCCGATGCGGCTGCGTAGCTCGGCGCGGGGCACGGCGGCGATGTCGACCCCGTCCAGCGTTATGCGGCCGCCGTCAAGCTCGTAGAAGCGCATGAGCAGGTTCACGAGGGTGGTCTTCCCCGCCCCGGTGGGCCCAACGATGGCCACCGTCTGACCGGGCTCCGCCACCAGCGACAGGTCCTCGATGAGCGGCCTGTCCTCCTCGTAACGGAACGACACGTCCTCGAACGTCACGCGGCCCCGCACCGGGCTGGGCAGCGAAACGCCGCTCTCATCCTCCACCTGCTCCTCGGCGTCGAGCAGCTCGAACACCCGCTCGGCGGAAGCCACACCAGACTGCAGCATGTTAACCATGGAGGCTATCTGCGTCACTGGTTGCGAGAACTGGCGGGAGTACTGGATGAACGCCTGCACGGCGCCCAGCGTGATAGTGCCGTTGGCCACGCGCAGGCCGCCGATGACGGCCACCAGCGCGTAACTGAGGTTGCCTATGAAGGCAGACGCCGGCATGATCAGGCCGGAGAGGAACTGCGCCCGGAAGCCCGCCTCGTACAGCCCGCGGTTCTCCTCCTCGAAGAGCTCCTGCACTTCCTCCTGCCGGCCGAAGACCTTCACTAGCGAGTGGCCGGTGAACGCCTCCTCGATGCGGGCGTTGAGCGTGCCGGTGCGGCGCCACTGCTCCACGAACTGCTTGCCGGAGCGCTTCATGACCAGCATGGCCACGCCCATGGTGACGGGGATGCTAACTAGAGCTATGAGCGTGAGCACAGGCGAGATGCTGAACATCATGATCAGCACGAAGACCACGGTGAGGAGCGAGCTGAGCAGCTGGCTCATGGTCTGCTGCAGCGACTGCGACACGTTGTCTATGTCGTTGGTGACGCGGCTGAGGAGCTCGCCGCGCGGCTGCCGGTCGAAGTAACTGAGCGGCAACCGGTTTAGCTTCTCTTCGGCCGCCTGGCGCATGCGGTACACGGTGGCCTGCACCACGTCGTTCAGCAGGTAACCCTGCAGGTAGCTGAGCAGCGAGGAGACCAGGTAGATGCCCATGACGACGAGCAGCACCTCACCCACCGCGCCGAAGTCAACGCCCACGCCGGGCGTGAGGTCCACCCCGGACAGCAAGTCGGCGACCTGGTCCTGACCCGCTGCGCGGGCGGCACCTATGGCCTCCTCCTTCGTCATGCCCGCCGGGAACAGCTTGCCGATAACGCCGCCGAAGATTAGGTCGGTGGCGCGGCCGAGGACGCGCGGGCCCACCGAGGCGAGAGCCACGGAGATGACGCCAGCGGTTAGGAGCACAGCTACCCGCACGCGTTCCGGTGCCAGCAACCTGAGGATGCGGCGCACGGACGGGCCGAAGTTCATGGGCTTCTGCGCCACCATGCCGCCGCCACCGAACGGCCCCCCGCCGCCGCGCACGCGCTCGGTGGTCTTCATGACCGGCTTGTCCTTAGCGCTCACGCCGCCTCCTGCTTCTGGGACTCCACGATCTCCTGGTACGTACGCGAGCTGGCCAGCAGCTCCGCGTGCGTGCCGCGCCCCACCACCTTGCCGTCCTCCAGCACGATGATCAGGTCGGCGTTCACGATGGTGGCCACGCGCTGCGCCACTATCAGCACCGCGGAGTCACGCGTGACCGGTTCCAGGGCTCGGCGGAGGCGCGCGTCCGTGGCCACGTCGAGCGCGGAGAACGAGTCGTCGAACAGGTACACGCGGGGGCGCTTGATGATGGCCCGGGCTATAGCGAGGCGCTGGCGCTGACCGCCGGAGACGTTCGTGCCGCCCTGAGCGATCTCGGCCTCCAGGCCGCCCGGCATCTCCGCTACGAAGTCGCGCGCCTGCGCCACTTCAAGGGCCTCCCACATTTGCTCCTCTGTGGCGTCCGGGTTGCCGTAACGAAGGTTGCTGGCCACGGTGCCGCTGAACAGGTAGGCGCGCTGGGGCACTAGGCCGATCTTGGCCCACAGGGCGGCGGGCTCGTACTGGCGCACGTCGACGCCGTCCACACGCACGGCGCCGCCGGTGACGTCGAACAGGCGCGGCGCCAGCCCCAGCAGGGTGGTCTTGCCCGCGCCAGTAGAGCCAATGACAGCTACCGTCTGGCCAGGCTCGACCGTGAAGCTGATCCCCGCCAGCACCGGATGCGTGGCGCCGGGGTAGCTGAAGGTCACGTCGTCGAACTCGAGCCGGCCCGAGCCCGTCCCCTCGGTCACGCCCGCCGCTGGCGGCTCCACGCTGGTCTGAGTATCAAGCACCTCGCCGATGCGGTCGGCCGCCACGTTGGCGCGCGGTAAGAGCATGAGGAGCATGGTCGACATGAGCATGGCCACAAGGATCTGAATGAGGTAGGAAATGTAGGCCGTCAGGGAGCCTATCTCCATCTGCCCAGCGTCCACGCGCAGGCCGCCGAACCAGAGCACGGCCACGGTGCTCAGGTTGAGCACCAGCCCGACCACGGGGAACATGGCGGCCATCCAGCGCCCCACGAAGAGGGTCACGTCGGTCAGCTCGCGGTTGGCTTCCCCGAAGCGGCGCGCCTCGAACGGCTCACGCACGAAAGCGCGGATGACGCGGATGCCGCCGATCTGCTCGCGCATGACCTGGTTCACGCGGTCTATGCGCTTCTGCATCTTCTGGAAACCCGGCACAGCCCGGCTGATGATGAAACCCACCACGCCCGCAAGCACCGGCACGGCTACCGCCACCAACCAGGAGAGGCCCACGTCCTCGCGCAGCGCCATGATGACGCCGCCCACCATCATGATCGGGGTGGTGACCAGCATGGCGAAGGTCATGTACAGCAGGGTCTGCACCTGCAGAACGTCGTTGGTGTTGCGGGTGAGGAGCGACGGCGCGCCGAAGTGCGCCATCTCGCGGCCCGAGAACCCGGACACGTGATGGAAGAAACCCGAGCGCAGGTCGCGGCCGAAGGCCATGGCCACGCGGGCACCCAGGTAAACCGCGACGATGGTGCAGGCAACCTGCGCCAGCGAAACGAGCAGCATGACGCCGCCGCGCTGGAGGATGTAGGTGGTGTTACCGAGCACGATGCCGCGATCGATGATGTCGGCGTTGATGCTGGGTAGTAGCAGGGTGGCGATGGTAGCCAGGAACTGCAACACCACGATCACCCAGATGGTGCCTCTGTACGGGCGCGTGTATTCAGAAAGTAGTCGGAGAAGCATCGGCCTCCCCCTTCCATTGGGGGCCCTCGCCTGACCGGGGAGGGTCCGGCGCGCCGCTAAAGCTGCGGCACGGCCCGCGATGATAGCCGACCGGCGCCACCCTTGTATATGGCGCCGCCCCACCAACCAGTGCCAAGGCGGCGGTATGCGCCGCGAAACTGGTTGGGTTACCCCGCGAGCGCGCCCCGGTTACGCCTCTCGTGCGGCCGCGAAGCGGTTCAAGGTAGACGCGGCCAGCCACAAGACGACCAGGCCAACAATCAGCGATATCACGCTAGTCCAGCGCCCCACCCCGCCCGGGTTACTGATGACCAGGTGGAAGCTGCCGACCGCGGTGAACGTGGCCCCTGCGGCCACGCCGAGCCACCAGCCGGTCCCTATGCCTCGCGGCATGCCCTCAGGCGGGCCCGGCGGCAGCTCCAGCGAGCGCACCACCGAGCGCCCCACCGCGTAGACCACGACCGCCGCCAGCACACCTACGGCCATACCCAGCCATGGACCGGCCGCCGGTAGTAGCACCGTGGTGGCGAACAGCTGGAGCGCTACGAAGGCGGCAACGACGCGGAAGTAGAGCATCACGAACATGCGCCCTAAGGATGACAGGAAACGCCCGCCAACGCCAACACCGCCGCATGCTCTAGACAGGCGACCGTTACGGGTTAGTGAACCGGAGCGACCGCTGACCGCCCTATAATCGGCACAACATGACAACGTCCGGCTCTACCTTCCGCAACGCCGGAAGTAGGCGCGTCCTGCTGCTCGTGGCCCTGGTGGTCCTGAGCACGGCGCTCTCTGCCTGCATCCGGCAACCCGCAGCGCCGACCGGGGTCCTCTACGGCACGGCTACGCTTGAAGACGGCACACCGGCCAGCGGCGCCACCCTGACCCTAATCGCCGAACCTGGCGGCACGGCCCTGCCCACGCGCACCGTCACGGCCGACGCTAGCGGCGCCTTCCGCTTCGAACAGGTAAGAGCAGGCCAATACTGGCTGACAGCGCAGGCGGGCGTCACTCACGGCGCTTTGCTGCAGGACGTGAACGTTGAGAAGGACGCCGAACTGGTCCTCACCGTGACGCTGCTGGAAACCGGCGCCATAGAGGGCGCGGCCGTCCGCGGCGACAGGCCCGCCGACGGCGGGGTAACCGTCCGCCTTACCGGCACGCCCCTCACCACCACGACCGGCGCGAACGGCGCGTACGAGCTGGCCGGCGTGCCGCCCGGCACCTACGAGCTCCGCTTCACGCTGGCCGGTTACGACCCGGCCCAGGCCAACGACGTTCTGGTAACCAGCGGCGCTACGACCCAGGTGCCTAACGTGGTGCTGCAGCGCGTGGCGCCTTACGCCCAGTTCAACCTCACGCAGGTGGGGACCACTATCAGCGTGGACGCCTCAGGGTCGCACGACCCGAGTGGCAGCATCGTGCGCTACTCGTGGGACTTCGGTGACGGCACCAGAATCGCGGGCGACCGCCTGATCACGCACACGCACCAGTACACGCGGAGCGGCACCTGGACGGTCTCCCTAACGGTGCTGAACCAGCGCGGTAACTCGGACACCGCCAGGGCGACCGTCACGACGACCCTCCCCCAACTACTGGCGGGCCGCACGCACGACGTGGTGATACCGGCGTCGTCGAACGCGCACTTCGACGTGGTCGTGCCCGCGGGCCTGAGCGGGAACGTCCTGTACCTCGAAGCGGAGGGCGCCGCTTCGGTGCAGGTGAGTCGCGGCAGTGACGTCTTCTTCAGCACGACCGCGGGAACGTTCAGACGTCTGGGGCCCGGCGCTACCGGGGAGTCGACCGGCAACGACGCAGCGCTAACGCCCGCGTCGATCAACGTGGCGCGCGTGTGCCGCGGCGCATGCGTGCTGCTGCCGCGCGCGGGCGGCGTGGCCACCCTGACCATCCACAACCCGGGCGCCAGCGCCCTGCCCGTGCGCGTTCACCTGCCGGTAGAGCCGTTCCACGACCTGAACGAACCGAACGGGCTGAGGAGCCAGGCCACCCCACTAACTGACCTGGATAGCGGCGCCATAGAGCTGATAGGTGATGTCGACTGGTTCCAGGTCACGCGCAGCGGCACGCTGCTTTTCGACGCACCGTCGTCACTGAACCTGCAGGCCACCCTCATCGACCCTCAAGATGGGCCGTTCCGCTCGCTAAGGAACGGAGAGTGGGCCGGCGTCCTGGCTGGTGACCTGGTGGAGGTGCGGGCCGTGCAACCGGAGGCGGGCCCATCGGGCGTAAGCACGTACCACCTCACGCTCGAGTGAGAGCAGGCGCCGGGCACGCCACACGCTGTCCTTAGCCTGGGGTCCTTAGCCCGGGGTCCTTAGACTGGGCTACCTGCGAGAAGGGCGTCTGACCTTACAAAGTTAGTGGCTGTGTGGGCAATGATAGAGGCAGGCGTAACGGCTTCCCGCCGTGCGCCTGCCTCGTCCGCCGTTGCCCGCGCGCCAGCTTGGCGCCCGCTGACCAGAACGGAGTGACCCGTTGCCAGACGCACGCAAGACCGCCGACCAGCCTACCACCGCCCCAGTGAGTGGCGTTGGCAGTGCTACCGGTACCGTGGTCGCCGTCAGGGGCAGCGTTGTGGACGTCAACTTCCCGGCTAGTCTGCCAAGCCTGCACGACATGCTTACCGCCAGCACTGGCGCCTCGAACGGCTCGGACAGCACCGGCAGCACCGGCGGAGCTGTGCGCATGGAGGTGGTGGAGCAGGTTAACCCCACCACCGTCCGCTGCTTGGCCTTCACCACAACGAGCGGCTTGGCGCGGGGCGACACGGTGACAGCCAGTAGCGGGCCCTTGATGCTGCAGGTCGGCCCGGAGCTCAAGGGCCGCGTGTTCGACGTGTTCGGCGAAGCCATCGACGGCGCCGGGCCCGTGAGAACCGCCAGGACGGGCACGTTGCTGCAACCGCCCGTGAGCCTCGGCCAGCAGGCCGTTTCGTCCGAGATCCTCACCACCGGCGTGAAAGCCGTTGACCTGCTGGCGCCCATTGAACGCGGCGGCAAAGCCGGCCTCTTCGGCGGCGCCGGCGTGGGCAAAACGGTGCTCATCACGGAGCTCATCAACAACATGGCCACCCGTCACGAGGGCGTAAGCCTCTTCTGCGGTGTTGGTGAGCGCTCGCGCGAGGCCGAGGAACTGGTGCGAGAGGTGCGGGACGCCGGCGTGCTAGCTGACACGGTGCTGGTGTTCGGGCAGATGAGCGAGCCGCCGGGTGCGCGCTTCCGCGTGCCGCACACGGCTCTCACCATGGCCGAGTACTTCCGCGACGACGAGCACCGCGACGTGCTGCTACTGATGGACAACGTGTTCCGCTTCGTGCAGGCGGGCTCCGAGGTGTCGGGCCTCATGGGTCGGCTCTCCTCGAGCATGGGTTACCAGCCCACCATGGCCAGCGAACTCGGTGAGCTGCAGGAGCGCATCACCAGCACCCAGCACGCCGCCATCACCTCGGTGCAGGCGGTGTACGTGCCCGCCGACGACTTCACCGACCCCGCTGTGGTGCACATCTTCGGGCACCTGTCGGCGTCAGTGGTCCTCTCACGCGATCGCGCCAGCCAGGGCTTCTACCCCGCCATCGACCCGCTGGCCTCCACCTCCTCGCTGCTGACTCCGAACGTCGTCGGCGCCAGGCACGCGCAGGTGGCGCGCCAGGTGCGCATGGTGCTGGCTCAGTACGAGGACCTCAAGGACATCATCGCCATGCTGGGCTTAGAGGAGCTCTCGGAGGAGGACCAGCAGGTGGTCTCCAAGGCGCGGCGGCTGGAGCGCTACCTTACGCAGCCGTTCCACGTCACGCAGGCGTTCACGGGGCAGGGCGGCCACACCGTGCCGCTGGAAGATGCCCTGGCCGACTGCGAGCGCATCCTCAGCGGCGCGCTCTCGGACGTGCCGGAGAGCGCCTTCTACATGATCGGCACGCTGGCGGAGGCCGGCATATGAGGCTACTGGTGACCGTGCCCTCCGGCAAACTCGTGGACCAGAGCGTCAAGCGAGTGGACGCCGAATCCACCCACGGCGCCTTCACCATGCTGGAACGCCACGCCGACACCGCCCTGCTGGTGGTGCCGGGCCTGTTGTCGTTCCACGATGAAGACGGCAAGGAGACGTTCCTGGCCGTGGACCACGGCGTGCTCGTGAAGGCTGGGGCGCAAGTGCGGGTAGCGTGCCAGCGCGGGGTGGTGAGCGGCGACCTGGGCAGCGCCGAAGCGGCGGTGCGGGCGCGCTTCCTGGCCCAGGACGAGCAGGGTAAGCGCGCGCGCAGCGCCCTGCTGCGGCTCGAAGCCGAGATTCTGCGGCGCGCCGGGGAGCTGCGATGACCACCGCCGAGAAGCCCCCGCCTACTTACGACGCCGGCGCCGGCGAGCGCCCGGCCACGCAGCCGCAGTCAGTGCCGGGGCCGGACGCCACGCCGCCAACAGACGACCTGGCTGAGACCGTGGCCCGCAAGGAAGCGCGTAAGCAGCGTGCCCGGGCAGAAGGGAAGCAGAGCTGGGCGCACGGCTTCGGCATGTTCGGCATGGTGGGGTGGTCGGTAACGGTGCCCACGGTGCTGGGCATAGCGTTAGGTATCTACATCGACTCGCGCGTAAGCAGCGGCTACTCGTGGACCCTCATGCTCATGATCGCGGGCCTGGTGATAGGCGCGCTGAACGCCTGGTACTGGGTGCGTAAGGAGTCAGAGGGTGAGTAGCCACCGCGAGAGAAGGCCCGCATGGACTTCGTAGCCCTAGCGCTAGGTTTCGCGGCCGGCCTAGTAGCCGGCGTGCTGTACCTGGTGGCCCTATGGTTCACGGTCAAGCGCGCCGCGCGCACCGGTGACCGTTCACTGCTGGTCATCAGCTTCCTGGCGCGCGCCGCGGTGCTGCTGCTGGCGTTCTACGGCCTGAGGGGCCTGGGAGTGCAGGGGCTGATAGCTGCCCTCATCGGTTTCATAGCGGCGCGCTGGCTTATGGCCCGCATTCTGGGGCCGGAGCGCACGCCTGACGCCAGCCCCGCTTCCGAACCCGGCGGGGAGGTGAAGCCGTGACGCTGACGCCAGACGACATCATCTACTTCACCGTAGGTCCCTTCGCTATCAGTGCCACCCTGGTGTTCACGTGGCTCACCATGGCGGTGCTGGTGATCCTCAGCTGGCTGGCCACCCGCGGCCTGCGCGTCTCCGGCACGGTCGCCAGGAAGCAGCACGTGGCCGAGGTCGTGGTGGAGTTCCTCGTGAACGAGATCCGCAGCACCATGCAAGTGGACGCCCGGCCGTACCTGCCGTTCGTGGGCACCCTCTTCCTGTTCATAGCCATCTCGAACGTGCTCAGTATCTTCCCTGGCTACCAGCAACCCACCGGCTCGCTGAACACCACGGCTGCCCTGGCCATAGCGGTG
>JBBAFX010000007.1:0-24193 GCA_041655195.1 Trueperaceae bacterium | reverse complement strand
GGGCCCCAAGGGCGAACGCCCGGGCGGTCGCGGCGGCAAGCGCAAGACGCGCGCCCTGGTGGTCGCTCCCACCCGTGAACTGGCCGAACAGATCAACGACGAGTTCCGCACTCTCGGGCAGGCCACTGGCCTCCGCAGCGCCACCGTCTACGGCGGCGTCGGCTTCCAGCCTCAGATCGAGGCCCTAAGGGGCCGCGCCGACATCATCGTGGCGTGCCCCGGCAGGCTCATCGACCATATGGAACGCGGCAACGCCAACCTCACCAACGTGGAAGTGCTGGTGCTGGACGAGGCCGATCACATGTTCGACATGGGCTTCCTACCCCCCATCCGGCGCATCCTCAAGGCCGTACCGGAGGACGCGCAGCGCATGCTCTTCTCCGCCACCATGCCGAGCGAAGTCTCGCACCTCGCGGACGAGGTCCTCACCGAGCCGCATAAGGTAGAAGTGGACCGCCAGGCCCCGGCCGAGACCATCGACCACGCCCTCGTAGCTGTGGACGAGAAGGTGAAAGCGGACCTGCTCCTGCACATGCTCAAAACGCAGGACCACCGCTCCACGCTGGTGTTCACCCGCACCAAGCACCGCGCCAAGAAGCTGGCGCGCCTGCTGGACGAGGCCAACATCTTCGTGGCCGAGATCCAAGGCAACCTCTCGCAACGCCGCCGCCAGGAAGCGCTCGACGGCTTCAAGGACGGCACGTACCACGTGCTCGTGGCCACCGACATCGCCGCTCGCGGCATCGACGTGGCGCGCGTCTCGCACGTCATCAACTTCGACTTTCCCGACACCCCCGAGGCTTACACACACCGCATCGGCCGCACCGGCCGGGCGCGCCGCAGTGGCAAGGCCATCACCTTCGTCACTGAATACGACTTCGCGAACGTGCAGCAGCTCGAACGCAAGCTGAAGATGCGCATAGAGCGTGAGCGTTTCGACGGCTTCGCCGGCCCGGCGGACTCGCTGGACGAGTTGCGCCCCGGCACCGCTACGCGTCAGGGCGGCGGCCGCGGCGGCCAACGCCAGGGTGGTCAACGCCAAGGCGGCCAGCGCCAAGGTGGTCAGCGCCAGGGCGGGCAACGCCAAGGTGGTCAGCGCCACGGCGGCGGGCAACGCTACGGCGGGCAGCGTCACGGCGCGCAGGGGTCAGGCGGTCAAGGGACCGGCGGTCACGCTTCTGCCGGCCAAGCTTCTGGTGGCCATGCTTCTGGCGGCCACAGCTCGGCCGGTAACGGTTCAGCCCGTCAGGGCCAGGACGGCCGCCGCCAGGAGGGCGCCCGCGACAGCGGTCAGCGCCCCTCCGGAGCCGGCAACCGCAACCGGCGCCCGCGCCGGCAGGGCGGCAGGTCCGGCGGCCGGCCCGGCGCCGCGCCCAAGAACGACTACTGAACCCACGCCGGCGCCAGCCGGCTAGCACCTAGGGCCTCTAGGCCCGCGCCCATAGCGGCACCACACGCCCTCGTTTCATGCTTGAGATGAGGGCGTTGCCATGTCAGCTTCTTCCACTTCGGTCACTTCCATAGCGGGCAGTTCAACCGCGACCACTGCCACCGGCCGCGGCGCCAGCTCCGCCAAGCCACTGGCCGCCCCCAGCCCGCTCCAGCAGCGCGTGCTGGCGTTCGTGGCCCAGGAGTCCGGGCACGGCGTGGTGGAAGCCACGGCCGGTAGCGGCAAGACGACCACGCTCGTCCAGGTTGCCCAGCTGCTGCCCAGGCAGCGCTCCGCGTGTTTCCTGGCGTTCAACCGCGCCACCGCAGCGGAGCTCAAAGCCCGCCTACCGGCTCACGTCGAGGCCACCACCGTCCACGCCCTGGGCCGCAGCATGGTAGTCCACGCGTACCCAGCCCTAGCGGCTGCCGCGCCGGACGCCGGCAAGTACCGGCACCTGGCCCTGCAACTGGTACAGCAGCGCTGGCAGCACGGCGGCCAACCGGCTGAACTGGCCGAGTACCTCGCACGCCTGGCCGGTTTCGTGCGGCTAGCCACCGGCGCGGACCGGCAAGCACCGCCACTGGCACAGGTGCACACCCGCCATGGCCTCGAAAGCCCGGTCACCGCTGCCACCACCGCCCTGCTGCAGGCGTTGGTTCCCAAGCTGTTAGAGCTTGGCCTTAAGCAGCTGGCGGACGGCGTTTTCGACTACACCGACATGCTCTACGCCCCGCTCATGCTGCGCCTCACACCGCCAGCGTTCGCTTTCGTTTGTGTAGACGAGGCACAGGACCTGAGCCCGCTAACGCTGGCGCTGGTCATGCGCCTCGTAGGCGCCGGGGCTAGGGCGCTGTTCGTCGGCGACCCGCAGCAGGCCATCTACGCCTTCGCCGGCGCCGACAGCCGCTCGCTGCAGCGCATAGTGGCCACCACCTCCGCCACCGTCCTGCCCCTCTCCGTCAGTTTCCGCTGCCCCAGCCGGCACGTGGCGCTGGCGCGGCGCTTCTCACCCACCATGCAGGCCGCGCCTGGCGCGCCGGCCGGCCACGTGCGCATCATCGACCTAGAGCGCTTGCCCCGCGCCGTCGGTCCAGGCGACCTGATCATGTGCCGCGTGAACGCGCCCCTCGCCTCGCTGCATCTGCGCCTCGCGGAGGCCAGGGTGCCGTCCCGGGTGCTGGGCGAGGACATGGTCGAACCCACCCTGGCGTTAGCGCGGCACCTGTTCGGTGCTGGTATCCCCAGGGGCGCGGAGGGTCTGGTGGCCGAACACGCGCGCCAGGAAGCCGAGCGGCTGGAGCGCGAGCTGCTCACCAGCCCCGCCCTGGCGGAAGTGCTGCGCATCAGCGCACACCGGCACCAGGCGCTAGGCATACTGTTACGCCGCCTAGCGGCGAGCGGCCCCTACAGTGTCGACGACCTGGAACGCACCGCCCACCACCTCCTCGGTGGCGCCAGCGGGCACGTCCCAAACAGTGGCGGTGCGCCCACGCATGGTGCGCGCGCCGAGCATCCCCCACCACGCAGCGTGGCGCCAGGGCCCGTGGTACTAAGCACCATCCACAAGGCCAAAGGGCGCGAAGCCAGGCGTATCTTCCTGCTGTTCCCGGAGGAGCTGGCGCCGCCCGTGAAGGGCGCAGGGCCGGAGGCTGACGAGCGGTCCGTGGACGCCGCGGCCGAGGCCAACGTGCTGTTCGTAGCGCTCACCCGCGCTAAGCAAGAGCTGGTGTTGGTGGAACGCACGCGCGGCGCCCTGGCGGCCAGGCTTACGCAGGCGCGGCGGGCTGGGCCCCCTAACACCGGTCCGGACGCTGCCCTGGCGCGCAGCTGGGAGCAGGTGCTGTCGCTGGCCAGCCTCATGGCGCGCGGCGAACCGCGCAGGCGGTGGTGGCGCCCAGCCGTCAGTCCAAGCGCACGCGCGGGGGCGCAACGGACGTGACCTTGCGGATGCAGAACACGTACGTGGCGAAAAGCCAGAAGCCCTTGCGCCTCTGGTACGCCATCTCAAGCCCCACGCGCTCCACCCAGGCCGGCACCTCGTACGGCGCGAAGCGGTCACGGGTGCGCACCTCCAGCAGGTCACCAACCGGCACCTCCGACAGCTTCTGGCGCACCCGCACCAGGCCCATGGAGCAGGTCACGTTGCGGTTATCCAGTAGGTGCACGGTCATGCTCACGCTCCCAGGTCGTCCAGGTTGCACACGCCCCGCACCGGCGAGCAAGCGCGGTACAGCGGGCACGTTATGAAGATGACCACCAGCGCGCCTATCAGACCGAGCTTCAACGGGATCAGCAACCCCAGGCCGTCCCGCCAGAAGGGGCTGGTGATGCCGCCGTAACGCAACGCCATCCACACGCCAGTGAAGATGATGGTCGGCAGCGAGGTGCGCACCACCCAGCGGAACCTCTCCAACTGACGCGCCCCGGCCACGACCGCGTGCATGTTGGCGTGCCGCCGACCGGCTGGCACGGCGGCGGCCAAGTTGAAGAGCGCACCGCCCAACCACAAGCCGAACGCCAACAGGTGCGCGCCCCGCACCAGCGCCAGGTACACCAGCCCGCCCGAGTCGGCCGCGCTCCACAGCACCAGCGTGCCGGCCCCAGCAGCCAACCCCAGAAGCGAGACGAACCGGCCTCGCCAAGCGAACGGCAGCAGCACCGCGGCCGCCAGGTTGAAGGCCACCAGCGCGGTCGACTGCCACGTGTTCAAGTACGGCACCGCCAACGGCGCGGTGGCAGCCACCAGGCTGAAGACCGCCAGGTAACGCCCCACCAACTTGACCCTGCCCAGCAGGGCCTCGTGCAGGGCCCCCACCCGGTCGGGCGAGAGACCGCTCTCAGCGGCGCGCAGGTAGAAGAGCCGCCAAGCAAGGAAACCCACCACCAGCGCCGGGCTCCAGATGGCGGTCCAGCGGTAGAAGAGCGCGAAACCCGCCAGGCCGTGGATACGCCCGGTGAAGTAAACGCCCAGTAGCGACGCGAAGGTTATGAGCACGAACGCTGCTCGCGGCAGTAACGGCGTCTCGCTCCGCACCGTCACCGTGTTGGTGGCGGACGCGCCCGTGTTGAAAGTGTGATCGGCCATGTCGACCCTCAACCTACGGCCAGAGCGGACCAGCGCGCTTTGACCTAGGTAAACCAGGCGGCGCCCCAGCGGGCGCTATCATTCGGGCATGGCACTACATGGTGAGTACAAGTCCCCGGGGGGCAAACTCGTCGTCGTGGATCTGAACGTAGTTGACGGCCGCCTGAGCGGCGTGGAAGTGAGCGGCGACTTCTTCCTGGAGCCGCCAGACGCATTGGACGACATCATCGCCGCGCTGGAAGGCGCACCGGCGGACGCCGACGAGCCCGCGCTGACGGACCTCATAAGGCGCGGTCTTCGCGAGGACGCCGAGCTCATCGGCTTCGACCCGGAGTCGGTGGCCGTAGCCGTGCGCCGCGCCGTAACGGACGGCAGCCCCAGGGAGCGCGCATGAGCGGCAACGAGTACGAGAAGAGCGCCTGGGAGCTAGGCCCCCGCGCGGAGGAGTTCCGGCAGCGCTGGCACGATTACGACTGGCAGCTCGTGCGCGAAGGGCCCAGGCCCGCCGCCATGCACATGGCGCTAGACGAGGTCCTCACGTACGCCGCGGGCCGCGGCGAACGTAAGCCCACGCTGCGTATCTGGCAGTGGAACACCAACGCCGTCATCCTCGGCCGCTTCCAGTCGGTACGCAACGAGGTCGACCCGGACGGCGCCGCTAAGCACAACGTGAACGTGGTGCGGCGCATAACGGGCGGCGGCGCCATGTTCACCGAACCGCAGAACGCCATCACCTACTCCATCTACGCGCCCGAGGCGCTGGTGAAGGGCATGTCGTTCATCGACAGTTATGCGTTCATGGACGACTGGGTGCTGCAGGCGCTGAGGGGCATGGGCGTTGAAGCCGTGTACAAGCCCATCAACGACATATCTTCCAGCAAAGGCAAGATCGGCGGCGCCGCTCAGACCCGCCGAGGCGGCGCGGTGCTGCACCACGTCATGGCCGCCTACGACATGAACCCGGCCACCATGCTGGAGGTGCTGCGCATCGGGCGCGAGAAGCTGTCCGACAAGGGCAGCGTCAGCGCCAACAAGCGCGTTACACCACTACGCGAGCAGACCCAGATGAGCCGCGAGGCCGTGCTGGACCGCCTGGTGGGCACCTTCGGCGAGCTCTACGGTCTCGAGAACAGCAGCCTCACCACCGCCGAGGTGGAAGCCGCCGAGAAGCTAGCCAAGGAGAAGTTCCTGTCTGACGAGTGGCTCTACCTGCTGCCCTGAGCTGAGCCCGCGCCGTACTCGAACGTTCAAGCCCCCGCGCGGCGGGGTGCAGCGCCTGCGTCGATGGCGGGTGGGTTAGCCTTCGTTTCATGAATTCTGCGAACGAAGACCGAGGCGCCACCGAAGCGAACGCAACTCCCGCCGACCCGCACGCCTGGCTGGAGGAGGTGGAGGGGCCCGAGCAACTCGACTGGGTTCGGGCGCGCAACGCCGACACCACTGCAGCCCTCGAGACCGCCAACTTCGAGGAACTGCAGGCGGGCATCCTGGAGGTCCTGGACGCCCAAGAGAAGATTCCTGAACTGCACAAGCACGGCGAGTTCGTCTACAACCACTGGACGGACGCGGAACACGTCCGCGGCCTGTGGCGCAGGACCACCCTGGAGGCGTTCGCGGCAGGCGAACCCGAATGGCAGGTGCTCATCGACCTGGACGCCCTGAGCGAAGAAGAAGGGGTGAACTGGGTGTGGCACGGCGCCAGCCTGCTCCCGCGCGATCAGCGCCGGGCTCTCGTCTGGTTATCGCGCGGCGGTTCCGACGCGAACACCATGCGCGAGTTCGACGTGGAGACCGGCGCGTTCTTAGCGGACGGTTTCGAGCTGCCCGAATCCAAGGGCGGCGCCCAATGGGCCGACCTGTCGGGCGATCGGCTATTGGTGGCGCGCGACTTCGGCGCGGGCAGCATGACCACCTCCGGCTACCCGCGCTCCGTGCGGCTCTGGCAGCGCGGCACGCCGCTCAACGAGGCCACGGAGCTCTTCACGGCGGAGCAGACCGACATGGGCGTGTGGGCGCACCACGACTTCACGGAAGGGTACGAACATACCTTCCTCATGCGCATGGTGGCCTTCTACGAAGCCGACTTCTACTTGCTGGATGCCGACAACGCGCCGCAGCACCTGGACATCCCGCGCCACAGCGAACCGAACCTCCACCGGCAATGGCTCTTCGTGGAGCCGCGCGAGGCTTGGGAGGTAGGCGGCCAGAAGCACGCCGCTGGCTCGCTGCTGGCGATCGAGTTACGGAGGTTCTTAGGCGGCGCCCGCGATTTCGAGACGCTCTTCACGCCATCAGACACCACCAGCCTCATCCAGACAGTGGCTACCCGCAACCACCTGATCCTGAACGTGCTCAACGACGTGAAGAACGAGCTGACGGTCCTAACGCATGGTGCCAACGGCTGGCAGCAGAGCGCTCTCGATCTGAGCGGCCTGAGCGGGGACGGCGCTGGCGCAAGCGAGCCCCTGACGGTAAGCGTCAGGCCGGTCGACCCCGAGCACGACGACGCTCTGTGGGTCACTGTGGAAGGCTTCCTGACCCCCACCACCCTGGCCCTGGTTGAGGTAAACGCGGGCGGCGTCACCAGCTCACGCGTACTTAGGACCTTGCCGAGTTACTTCGCGGCCGCCGACTTAGAAGTCGAGCAGCGCTTCGTGACGTCCGATGACGGCACGCGCGTGCCGTACTTCCAGATCGGCGCCCGTGACCGCACCGGTCCCGCGCCCACCCTTCTGTACGGCTACGGCGGCTTCGAGGTGCCGCTGGTGCCCGTCTACTCGGGAGCCATCGGCAGAGCCTGGCTGGAACGTGGCGGCGTTTACGTGATGGCCAACATCCGGGGCGGCGGCGAGTACGGCCCGCGCTGGCACCAGGCCGCCCTCAAGCAGCACCGGCACCGGGCGTACGAGGACTTCGCGGCGGTAGCGCGCGACCTCGTCGAGCGCGGCGTGACCACCAGGGCGCAGCTCGGCGTTCGCGGCGGGTCTAACGGCGGCCTGCTCATAGGCAACATACTCATGAGCTACCCGGAGCTGTTCAGCGCCGCCGTCTGCCAGGTTCCGCTGCTCGACATGAAGCGCTACTCGCACCTATTGGCGGGCGCGTCGTGGATGGCGGAGTACGGCGACCCGGACGTGCCGGAGGAGTGGGAGTTCATCCGCACGTTCTCGCCCTACCACCTGCACCAGGAAGGCGTGGCGTACCCGCCCGTGCTGTTCACCACGTCCACCCGCGACGACCGCGTGCACCCCGGCCACGCCCGCAAGCTGGCCGCCCGCATGCTGGCAGCCGGCAACGACGTTACCTACTACGAGAACATCGAGGGCGGGCACGGCGGAGCGGCCACCAACCAGCAGAAGGCCTACATGCAGGCGCTGACGTGGGAGTTCCTCTGGCAGCGGCTGGCGGACTGAACCCCGAAGCGCCAACGTAACCAGCGCGGATCCGGCGCCGCTGCCAAGCGCAGCAGAAGACGCAGCGCTAAGCGCACCGCTGCCGGGCTGCACTCAGCGCGGCACTCACGAACGCGTGAGCCGACCGGCCCGCCTCGAACGGGTCGTGAAGTTCTGGGTCCTGCTCGGCTTCGACCACGAACCAGCCGTCGTAGCCGGCGGCGAGCAGCGCATGTAGCACCCCGGGTAAGTCCAGCTGGCCCTGACCGGGCGGGCAGAACAGGTGCGCCCTGACGGCCGTCTCGAAACCAACCCCCAGGGCGGAGAGGCCACCGGTCCCGCCGCCTGCCGCGGCGCGAAGGTCGTGCAGCACCGCGGACCTCACGTCCTTCAGGTGCACGTACACCACGCGCTCGGCCACCTGCCGCGTGACGTCAACCACGTCGCCGCCACCGTAAGCCACGTGCCCGGTATCCAGGCATAACCCCACCAGGCCCGGGTCGGTCAGGTTCAGCAGAGTCAGTATCTCGCTAGGCGTCTCGATGGCCGTGCCGCCGTGCGGGTGCACCGCCAGCGTCACCCCTTGGCTGCGGGCGTACGCGCCCACTGCCTCGAAGCCAGCCGCCACGCGGCTCCACTGCTCAGCGCTGAAAGGGGTCACGCGCTGCACCGGCCCACGAGCGTCCCACACGGAATGGCTGGCCTCCGCCAGGTTCACGACGTGAGCGCCGGCCTGGGCGCAGAAGTCCACGTGCCGCTTGGCGCCCGCCAGCTCCTCCTCCAGGCGCTCCGGGTAGGCGAAGTTGACCCACTTGTAAGCCGCGGAAAGCGTGAGCCCGCGGCTCTCCAGCTGGTAACGCAGCCGCTCCGGGTCCTGTGGGTACACAGCGCTGTTCTCGCTTGCGGCGTAGCCCAGCTGCGCGATCTGGTCCATGACTTGCGCGCCGCTGGCGCCGCCCCAACCGAGGAAACCGTTGACCCAACCTATGGGGCAGATGGCCAGGCGGCCGCGGCCTTTACGCCAGTACTCAGTGACGGCTTCGTCCACGCGCCCGAATGTACCTCTATCCCTAGGCAGCGCACGTTTCGGTACCCGCAACACCGTGTCTGCAAGCTGGTCCTCCAACCACTGCGAACCGCAGCGTTGCGCTCCGGGCGGCCGTTGTAAAGTCGCCTCACTCACCCTAGGAGGACACGCATGAGACGTTCCGTCATCTTCCTTGCTCTCGCCTGGCTGCTGTCCACTGCGCTCGCTCAAACCAATGTGGTCATGTTCCTTGACCCGCGCGAGCCCATGGAGCTCTACCAGCAGTACGCCGACAGCTACAACGCGGCCAACCCCGACGTCACCATCACCTTCGAGTCGGGCGGGGCCACCAGCGATCAGCAGCAGCAGTACCTGAACACGGTGCTCAGCGGGCAATCGGGCGATATCGACATCTTCCAGATCGACGTCATCCGCCCCGCCACTTACGCGGCCGCCGGTTGGGCCGACCCCCTCGACCCGTACCTGGGCGATGAGCGCGACGCTTACCTGAGCGAGTTCCTCGCCGGTCCCGTGAACGCCGACACCGTGAACGGCACCCTCTACGCCGTGCCTGCTTACACGGACGCCATGTTCCTGTACTACCGCGCCGACCTGCTCGAGAAGTACGGCTTCGAGCCGCCCGCCACGCTCGAGGAGCTTGAGCGCCAGGCGCTGGCCATCATGGAGGGCGAGAACGACCCCAACCTGCAGGGCTACAACTACCAGGGCGCCGCTATCGAAGGCGCCGTGTGCACGTTCCTGCAGCCGTTCTGGAGCGCGGGCGGTGACTGGCTCGATGACGCCGGTAACGTGAACGTGGAGAGCGACGCCGGGCGCCGCGCGCTCGAGTGGTACCAGCGCACCCTCGATTCCGGCATCACCAAGCCGAACATCGCCGAGACCGCTACCGACAACTCCCGCCAGGAGTTCCAGGCTGGCCACGTGGTCTTCATGGTCAACTGGGGTTACGCCTGGGCGCACTTCCAGAACGACGAGGACTCCACCGTGCGTGGCAACGTGGGCGTGGCGCCCATCCCCGCCTTCGAGGGCGGTGAGAGCTACACCTGCGTGGGCGGTTGGCAGTGGGCCCTCAACCCGTACGGCACTAACAAGGACGTGGCGTTCGACGTCATCCGACACTACTCCAGCCCCGAGTTCCAGCGCGACCTCGCCATAGTGGGCGGCCGCATGCCGGCTCGCAGCGCGCTCTACCAGGACGCCGCCGTGCTGGAAGCCAACCCGCACTTCGGCGCCTTCTACGACGTCATCCTCGCCGCGCGCCCGCGCCCGGTCACGGAGTTCTACACGGACGTCTCCGAGATCATCCGCAGCAACATGAACGCGTTCCTGGCGGGCACTCAAGGCATCGACGACACCCTGGCAGAGATGCAGATCGGACTTGAAGACGCCATCGAGTGAAACAAGGCAGCGATGGGCTCCGGGCGACCGGAGCCCACCAAGACCCTGACTCCCCTTACCGCAGGCCGGGGTTCTGGCTACGGCTGAGGAGCGGCAACCCGAGCGAAGGTCAGCTCGCCGTGTTGCTGCTCCTTCCTACGCTCATCACGCTTGCCGTGGTCATGCTCTACCCCGTGCTGACCGTGCTGTGGCAGAGCCTGCACTTCGAGCGCCTGAATCAACCGCAACGGGGCACGCCGTTCATCGGGCTCGAGAACTTCGTGCGCATGCTGTGGGGCCGCGGCGACATGGCGTGGAGCCTGGAGAAGCTCTGGCTCCTGCGCGCGCTTCTGCTCGCCTCGCTCGTGCCCATCTGGTACGCGGTGCGCAACGCTGCGCTGAAGCGGGGAGTGGCCGTGCTGGCCACGGTAGTCCTGGTGTTGGTGGCCGGGTGGCTGCTCGGTTACCACCCCGCTGAGGGCACCCGCTGGGGCGATCCGCGCTTCTGGAACAGTTTCAACATCACCCTGCTGCTGATAGTGGTCACGGTGGTGGGTGCGTTCCTGGTCGGTTTGCCGCTGGCGCTTCTGGCCAACGTGAACCACCCGCTCAAGTGGCTGGTGCGGCTGGCGTTACTCCTGCCTTGGGCCATGCCGCGCGTGTTCTCCGGACTCGCGTTCGCGTGGCTCTTCCAGAGCGATTACGGCGTCATAAACGACCTGTTGGGGCGCATGGGCATCAACCACGTCCTGGCGCTGGTACTGCCGGAGCAGTGGATCGGGCCGCGCGGCGTGTACTGGCTAGCGCGCGACGTGCCTGCGGTGGTGGCCGTGTCCATAGCCATCATCTGGAAGACCTCCTCCTTCGTGGGACTTATCTTGCTGGCGGGGCTCCAATCCGTAGACGAGAGCCTCTACGAAGCCGCCCGCATCGACGGCGCCAACGCCTGGCAGCGCTTCTGGCGCATTACGCTGCCGCTGCTGCGGCCCGCCATCATGGTGGCGCTCATATTCCGCACGCTCACGGCCGTGCAGACCTTCGACGAACCGTTCGCCATGACCGGCGGCGGTCCGGGCCGCACGCTGGAGACGCTGGGCATCTACATCTACAAGACCGTGAACAGCTTAGACATCGGTTACGCCGCCGCCTTGGCGGTGGCGCTGTTCGCCATCTCGCTGTTCATCACCATCTTCTACCTCCGCTGGGTGTACAGGGACGACTGACGCGCATGTTCATGACCAACCACCCCTTACTGATGCGACCGTGAGTAGCGCCCCAGAACGACCGAAGCCGCGCGGCGGGGCCGCCAGGCTCTTCCTGCTCATCGCGCTGGTGCTCGTGATCATCAACGGGCTCTTCCCGTCGGTGTGGCTGCTGCTCACGTCCTTCAAGCAGGACGGGGAACTCACGCGCCTGCCCATCACCTACCTGCCCGCCGACCCCACCCTGCAGAACTACGTGGAGGTGTTCGCACGCAACCCGTTCGCGCTCTTCCTGCGCAACTCGTTCGTGGTGTCCGTAGCGGCCACGCTGATCACCGTGCTGTTCGCGTCGCTGGCCGGTTACGCGCTGGGGCGCCTGCGACTGAAGGGGCGCAAGGTAATCCTCACGGGCATCGTCATGACCAGCATGTTCCCCTCGCTGGTGTTGCTGGTGCCGCTCTACCGCCTGTTCCGCGGGGTCCAGATTCCGTGGCTCAGCGGCCTGCTGTTCTTCCCGGAGGGGTTCGGCACACCGAACCTGCTCA
This sequence comes from Trueperaceae bacterium, assembly GCA_041655195.1. Taxonomy (GTDB): domain Bacteria; phylum Deinococcota; class Deinococci; order Deinococcales; family Trueperaceae; genus JAAYYF01. Next base: position 12,112 of record JBBAFX010000007.1, on the reverse strand, counting down.
ACACTTACTGGGCGCTGATCATCCCTTACGTGGCGCTGAGCCTACCCATAGCCACCATGATCCTCACGAGCTTCTTCCAGCTCATCCCCGACGACTTGGAGGCCGCCGCCACGGTTGACGGCACCAGCCGCTTAGGCGCGCTGTTCCACATAATCATGCCGCTGTCGGCACCCGGCATGGTGACGGCCGCCATCATCGTTTTCGTGAACTCGTGGAACGAGTTCCTGCTGGCGCTGACGTTCAACACGGCGGTGGAAATGCGCACGGTGCCGGTAGGCATAACGTTCTATCAGGGGCAGTTCTCGTTCCCCTGGGCGGTGATCTCCGCGGCGGTCACGCTGGGCGTCATTCCGCTAGTGCTGCTCATCATCTTCTTCCAGCAGAAGATAATCAGCGGACTGACCGCCGGTGGTGTAAAAGGGTGAGTTATGACGAGAAGGGGATTACGTGGACCACGATCTGAGTAGTGGACCTCTCGGCGTTGTGGTGGTCGGAGCTGGCGACCTGGGTACGCGCCACGCGCTGCACTGGCATGCGGCGGGCGCCCGCGTGGTGGCCGTGTGCGACCCGTGGCTGGAGCGCGCCGCGGAGGTAGCCGCGGAGGTGGGCGCGGAAGCCGCCTCTGACCCGGGCGACTACCTGCAGCGGAGCGACGTGCACGTGGTGTCGGTCTGCACCCCCACGTTCCTGCACGAGAGCTACACGGTGGCAGCGCTAGAAGCCGGTAAGCACGTTCTGTGCGAGAAACCCGCTGCGCTGGCGGTGCCGGCGGCCGAGCGCATGAAGGCGGCAGCGCACCTGCACGGCCGCCAGCTGCGTATAGGGCTCATGCGGCGCTTTGACCCTGCGCACCGCCAGCTGCTCGAGTGCCACTCGCAACTAGGTAGCCCCACGCTGGCGCAGGCCACCATCGTGGCCGGCCTCAGGCCCAAGCGCCTCATGCACGACGCGCGCGGCAACGGCGGGCCGGTCATAGACATGTGCTGCCACCTTTTCGACCTGTGGAGCACGCTGTTCGGTGGCCAGCCGGAAAGCGTCCGCGCGCACGGCTACACATTCGCCGAGGGGCGGTCGGAGCTCGCTAGCATCGAGGAGAAGGCGCTCGACAGCGCGCTCTTCACGCTCACCTACCCCGGCGGCCGGGTGGGGCAGGTACAGGTCTCGTGGGGTCTGCCCAGCGGCGTGGAGTACATAGAGCGGCACAGCTACGTGGGCCCCGACGGCCTGCTGGTGGTGAACTGGAACAGCGGCATGACCCTCTACCGCTCCAGCGAAGCCGAAACGTGGCACGCGCCCGAGTTCGACGCCTGGCAGGCGCAGATCGCGCAGTTCTACCGCGAGCTGACTGAGGGTGCGCCCCAGGAGGTTGCGGGCATAGACGCTGGGCTGGACGCGCTGCGCGTGTCGCTAGCCGTGCTCAAGTCGGTGGCGGAAGAGCGCACCGTGTGCCTCGCCGAAGAAGTCGAGCACATGCCGGTCATACCGTCGGAGGCCCTCGGGTGAGGTTCGGGCTCGTTGGGGGCGGGCGCTGGGCGGCGGTGCACAGGGACGCGCTGGCTAGCGTGGGCGCGGAACTGGCCGCCGTGCTTGTCTCCAGCCAGGCGTCCGCCGAGCGGCTACGCGGCGAGTGGGGCGTGCCCGTCTACACGGAGCTGGCACGGTTCCTGGCGCACGACTTCGAGGCCGCCATCGTGGCGAGCCCCAACTACCTTCACGCGGACCACGCGGTGGCCCTGCTCGGCGCAGGTCGGCACGTGCTGATCGAGAAACCCATGGCGCTCGACCTAGCGGACTGCGACCGGGTGGTGACCGCGGCCGAGTCGGCTGGCCTGGTGGCGGCGGTGGGGCTGGAGATGCGTTTCTTCAAGCTCTTCGAGCGCGTCAAGCACGTGCTGGACGACGGCGCCATCGGCGCGCCCCTGCACCTGCGCCTGGACCTGTGGCGCCGGCCTTACCGCGCCGGTGCGGGCGGCTGGAAGAGCGACCCCGCTAAGGTCGGTAGCAGCATCTTGGAGGAGCCCATCCATTACCTGGACCTGGCGCGCTGGTACCTGACCCCGTACGCCGGCGAGCCGCTCAGACTGAACGCCTGGGCCACGCAGCGCCCTGACGCGCCAGCCAACTGGGAGAACCTGGACGTGCAGCTCAGCTTCGGCACGGCGCAGGCCCTCATCACCCGCTCCATAGCCGCCTGGGGGCATCAGGTGCGTCTGCAGCTGGTGGGCACGGACGGCGCGCTGGAGGCCACCTGGCGAGGCGACATGGACCTGGACAGTAGCCCAGACCAGGCGCTCTACCTGAAGCGCGGCCACCAGCCGGACGCTGAGGTCGTGCGGGTGCCGGTACCACCCAGCGGCCACGCCTTCGATGTGCCCCGCCAGACGGAAGCGTTCCTGGCTACAATCCGTGGGGAGACAAGCCAGCTGGCGTCGGCGGCCGACGGTCGCGCTTCGGTGGCGCTCTGCCTGGCGGTGGAGGACGCGCTCGGTAGCGGCGCGCCGGTGGTCCTCAACCGCACTTGACGGCTGGCCGGAGCCCTGCTACTGTTCTTGAGCTTGGGAGTTTAACCCCCCACCGCCGAGCCCGACCGGGCGGCGTAGCAGGAGCGAGGTGAGCGATGAAAAAGCTTGTTTTTGAGGTGCCGGTAAGGCGCCAGATCGTCGCCGACCAGCCCTGCTGCGTTGTGCGTTAGCTGATCTGCCCGCGTAAGACCGCTTCACCCCACCCAACCCGTTCCCGTTGAGGACCGTCGCCACCGGTCGGTGCGCGTACGCCTCCCCTGGGCCCTCGTGGGCCCAGGTAGGGACACCGGACCACGCTACTTCCCGATCTTGGAAGGAGGTCGACATGTTCAACGTGCCATTCGGCCAGTACGTCGTGCAGAGCACGGCGCAACCGCGCCCCGCCAACACCGCTGGCACCCGCACCGAGAGGCTGCAGCGCGTCGGTTACGCCGACGGCGAACGCCAGCCCCGCAAGCCCCGCCACTGGGCCAACCGCTGATCAGTAACTAATCGGTGGTCGGCCAGAGAACCGACTCGATCAAGCCCCAGGAGGGCCCCACCGATGCTTCACAGCTACGAATCAAGGATCCTTGCCTCACAGGGCCGACTAGAAGACCTACGTAAGGCTTCCGCCGCGCGCAACATAGCCCGCGCCGTGAAAGCCGAGAAGCGCCGCTACAACATAGAATCGCGCCTCATCGCCCTCAAGGCGCAAGTGGAAACGCTGGAAGCGCGCGCCTCCTCCACCTGGGAGAACCAGCGCCGGCAAGCGGTACTGGACCTGCTCAGCAGAGCCCGCAGCGCGTGACGCGACACCTCGCGAGACAGCCTCTGACATGGCACCTGTCGCCTCAGGCGACTACTCTGGAAGGCATGAAGAAGAGGAGCCCCACAAGGAAGGCTCGAGGCGTAAGCGCACCCGGCGATACCGCTGGCGAGCAACTGACGCTGCCGCAAGCTGCGGAACTCATAGGCATGGACCCGGCCGCTCTGGCCGGGTCCATCCGTGAAGCGGGGCTGGAGCCCGCCGGTCCCGAGTCGGAGTGGCGCCTGGAGGCTGCCGACGTCATGAAGCTCAAGGCGGAACGCAGCAAGATAGAACAGCGCAACCTTGCCGAATTGGCGAAGGCCGCCCGGGGGCTGGAGTAGCCGGTGGGCGGAGAACGCTTCGACCACAGGATCACCAAGGACGAGGTGGTGCGCGTGTTCTGGGAGGGCCGCTGCGTGACGGTGGTCAAGGGCGCCAAAGGTCGAGCGCTGGCCGCAGCACTGCGGGACGCGGGCGAAGCCGAGACACAGGCGCTCCTGCAGCGCGTAACGGGCAACTTCAAGCGCGGCAGCGAGAAACTGTTCAAAGCGGCCAGGCACTGACCGGTTAGGCGGGTAGGTTGACGGCCGTGGGAACGGAGAGACCGGTGGACCTTACGTTTGAGGGAGAAGTGTGGCAGTGGCGTGGACCGGCGCCGCACTACTTCGTGTCGGTGCCAGCGGAACTCTGCGACGGCCTGCGCGCCGCCGCCAAAGTGGTGAGCTACGGCTGGGGCATGGTGCCGGTGTGGGTACGAGTGGGCTCCACCGAGTGGCGGACCGCAATCTTCCCCAAGGACGGCGGCTACATCGTGCCAATTAAGGCTGACGTTCGCCGCGAGGAGGGCATCGAGGAAGGCAACGTCATAACCCTAGGGCTTCTCATCGGGCCCTGAGCTGCGCTCGGCCCTCCCTTGGGTATGATCGCTGCGCCATTATGTCGTCTTCCCTAACCGTCACCCATACTGTGCCCCCCTACGCCCGCAGCGCCATAGTCTCTGAGACCGCCGGCCCGGTCATCAGATGGCTGCTGACGCTACTGGCCGCCCTGCTAAGCGCGGGCGCCTTCAGCGTCGGGTACGCCCAGCAGGCCGACATGGGTTACGTGGAGGGGCGCATCATCTCCCTCGATGAGCTGACTAACGAGGCCATCGTGCAGCTATCCGGCCAGCGGGTCGTGCGCGCCGAGCTCGGTTACGACGTCAACCTCGGGCCGACCGAGGTCGGCATGCCGACGTTCAACGTGGGCGACCGCGTGGAGCTCTACTTCTCAACCGGCCCGAACGGCCAGGTGCGTTACGCCGTGGCTGACTGGGTGCGCCGGCCCACGCTCCTTCTCCTCACCGCCATCTTCCTGATCGTCTCCGTGGTGGTGGCCCGCTTCAAAGGCCTGCGCGCTTTCGTAGCTACCAGCGCTAGCCTGGCTCTCATCATCTCGTTCCTTATCCCCGCCATGATCGCAGGGTACAACCCCATACTCGTCAGCATGCTCGGGGTGGGCGGCATCCTCATCCTCGCCATCTACTTCGTGCACGGCGTTAACTGGAGCACCACCGCCGCACTGGTGGGCACGCTGGGAGCCAGTTTCGTGACTCTTGTACTGGGGGTCATCTTCACCGAGCTGGCGCACCTCACGGGATACGGCACGGAGGAGGGCATGATGATCAGCTTTGCGGCGGGCGACGTGGACCTGAAGGGTCTGCTGCTGGCGGGAATGCTGATAGGCGCGCTCGGCGCCCTGACCGACATAACCATCGTGCAGGCCAGCGTGGTGCGGGAACTGGCGCACGTGAACCCCAACTTCGGCGTGCCCGACCTGTTCAAGCACGGCATGAACGTGGGCCTGGACCACATCGGCTCGCTGGTGAACACCCTGGTGCTGGCATACACGGGCTCGGCCCTGCCGCTGCTGGTGTTGCTGCACGTGAACGACATACCGTGGGGTCACTCCCTGAACCTGGAGCTGGTGGCCGCCGAGGTGGTGCACACCCTGGTGGGCTCCATCGGCCTGGTGTTGGCGGTGCCGTTCACTACCTTCATAGCCGCGGTCATGTTCCGCGGCGACTCGCTCCCCATGAAACCGGGCGAGCTGGACCACGGCCACAAGCACTAGGACGCAAGCCCCAGGAAACAAGCATTAGGATGGCGGTATCTCGACCTAAGGGGGTCCGCATGCCGACTCATCGTCAACTCCTCGCGCAACCTGGTCCCGCCCGTCGCTTAGCACTCCTATGCCTTTACGTTCTGGCGTTCGCGCAAGCCCTGCCGGCGGCGCTGGCGCAGGACGCGGCCGGCGACCTGCCAGCAGATCTGCCAGCCGACACGGCCCGCATCCATTACCAGCGCCCGGACGGCGAGTACGCCGGTTGGGTCCTGCACGTGTGGGAAGACACCAGCGAGTCGGTCACCTGGGCGCAGGGCCTGGAACAGACAGGCGTGGACGACTTCGGCGCCTTCTGGGACGTGGGCCTGCAACCGGGCGCGGCGCGCCTCGGCTTCATAGTGCACATGGGCGATACCAAGGATCCGGGCCCCGACATGTTCCTGAACGTGGCGCAGCACGGTTACCAGATCTGGATCGTGTCCGGCTCCGACACCATCCATACCGCCCCGCCAGTAGCGCCGCCCGGGGCGGGCGTGGCGCGCGTGAACTACCTGAACCCCAGCGGCGATCTTGATGGCTGGGTGCTGCACGTGTGGGAGGACACCGTGGAGGAGGTCACCTGGACCGAGGGCCTGGCGCCCAGCGGTCAGGTGCCCGGCGGCCTCTACTGGGACGTGCGCCTGGCCGAGGGCGCCGAGAAGCTCGGTTTCATCGTGCACCGGGGCGACGAGAAGGACCCGGGGCCCGACATGTTCATGGACATTACCGAGTTCAGTAACGAGCTCGGCGGCGCCGAGGTGTGGATGGTCACAGGCTCAACCCAACTCTTCGACAGGCGACCCGAGGTGGCCAGCACGGGCGGTGGCGACCTGCGTTCCGCCCGCGCCCACTGGCTGGCGCCCGACCTGCTGGCCTGGCGCACCGGGGTGGCGCTGCCGGGTGACGAGTACGTCCTGTACTACGCGCCGGACGGCGGCCTCACGCTGCAGGACGGCGCCATGTCCGGGGGCGAGAGCCTGCCGCTCAGCGTGGACGAGGCCGGCCTACCGGAAGATGTACTGACGAAGTTCCCGCACCTGGCCGGCTACACGGCGCTGAGGCTCAGCGCCAACGCGGTGCCGCGGGCACCGGACCTGCTGCGCGGCCAGGTGGTCGCCGCGCGCTTAGCCGCTGGTGAGGTCACGGACGCTACGGGCGTGCAACTGGCCGGCGTGCTCGACGCGCTCTACGCCGCGCACGCACTGGAGGCGCCGCTGGGCGTTACCTGGGCGGCCGACGGCACGCCCACGGTCTCCGTCTGGGCGCCCACCGCGAGGAGCGTGAATCTGCTGCGCTTCCCTGACTCACAGGCGGGCCACCCCGAAAGCGTGAGCATGCAGCGCGACGACGCCAGCGGCGTCTGGAGCGTGGTGGGCGAAGCGGGCTGGAAGTGGCAGTACTACCAGTTCGAGGTCGAGGTCTACGCCCCGAGCGTAGCGGCGGTCGTGACCAACCACGTGACCGACCCGTACTCGCTGAGCCTGTCCATGAACTCGCAGCGCAGCCAGTTCGTGGACCTGGCGGACCCCATGCTGGCCCCCGAGGGCTGGAGCGAGCTGGTGAAACCGCCGGTGGCGGACCCGGTCGACATCGTCATCTACGAACTGCACGTGCGCGACTTCTCCGCTTCCGACCCTACGGTGCCAGACGATCTGGCGGGCACGTACCTGGCCTTCTCGCTGGAGAGCACGCACGGCGTGAACCACCTGCGCGCGCTGTCGGACGCGGGGCTCACCCACCTGCACCTACTGCCCACCTTCGACATCGCTACCATCGACGAGGACAAGAGCACCTGGCTCACACCGGACATCACCTCTGAGCTGCCGACCGGTAGCTCGGGTCCGCAGGCGGCGGTCGCCGAGGTGCGTGACCGCGACGCTTTCAACTGGGGTTACGACCCGTTCCACTACAACGTGCCTGAAGGCAGTTACGCCACCCACGCCGACGGTCCCGCCCGAATAGTGGAGTACCGCCAGATGGTGCAGGCCCTTTGGAACATGGGCCTGTACGTGGTGGCCGACGTGGTCTACAACCACACGAACGCCGCCGGTCAGGCCGAGAGGTCCGTGCTGGACCGCATAGTGCCGGGTTACTACCACCGTCTGGACGAGGCCGGCAACGTGTCCACCAGCACCTGCTGCCAGAACACCGCCACCGAGCACGACATGATGCGGCGCCTGATGGTGGACTCCGTGCAGCTGTGGGCGGAGCATTACAAGGTGGACGCCTTCAGGTTCGACCTGATGGGCCACCACATGGTGGCCGACATGCTGGCCGTCCGTGAAGCGCTCGACGCCCTCACTCCCGCCGCGAACGGCGTGCACGGCGAAGGCGTGTACGTGTACGGCGAAGGCTGGGACTTCGGTGAGGTAGCGCTGAACGCGCGCGGCACCAACGCCACTCAGACGAACCTGGCCGGCACGGGCATCGGCACCTTCAACGACCGCCTGCGCGACGCCGTTCGCGGCGGCGGCCCCTTCGATGGCCCGGGCGAGATCGTGGCTAACCAAGGCTTCGCGTCGGGCATGTTCGTGCTGCCCAACGCCAGTAACGCAGGCGGCCAGGCCGACCTGGCTCGCCTGCTGCACGCCATGGACCAGGTACGGGCGGGCCTCGCCGGTAACCTGGCGGCCTTCACTTTCCAGGGCGCGGACGGCGGGGCGGTGCGCGGCGACGAGGTCGACTACAACGGCGCCCCCGCAGGCTACGGGCTGGTGCCGCAAGACCACATCGTTTACGTGAGCAAGCACGACAACCAGACGCTGTGGGACATCCTGCAGTACAAGCTGCCCGCCGACCTGCCCACGGCGGACCGGGTGCGGCTGCAGAACCTGGCGCTGGCCACCGTGGCGTTCTCGCAAGGGGTGCCGTTCTTCCACGCCGGCAGCGACCTGCTCCGCTCGAAGAGCTTCGACCGCAACTCCTACGATTCTGGCGACTGGTTCAATTACGTTGACTGGAGCGGCGCGACCACCGGTATGGGCCGGGGCGTGCCGCCGGGCGACGACAACCGCGACACGTGGCTGCTGATACGCCCCATGCTGACCGATCCGCTCATGGCGCCCGGGCCCGAGGACTTAGCTTTCTCGTCGGCGGTGTTCCGCGAGTGGCTCGCCATCCGCGCTCAGGAGCCGCTCTTCCGGCTCCGCACGGCCGAGGACGTAATGGCGCGCCTCACCTTCCACAACACGGGCCCGGACCAGGTGCCGGGCGTCATCGTCATGCAGCTCCGCGACGACCTGCCAGGTGTGCCTGACCTGAGCGCCGACGTTGACCGACTGTTGGTGGTGTTCAACGCCAGCCCGAACCGGGCCACGGTGACGGTGCCAGAGTCGGCCGGCAAGGCGTGGCTGCTGCATGACGTGCAGGCTAACGGTGTGGACGCGGACAATCTGCGCGGTGCGTTCGTGGCCACCGCCAACGGCCGCGTGGCCGTGCCGCCCCTCTCGGTGGTCGTGTTCGTGGCGCCTAGCACAGGCCGCTGACCCGGGCGGCGGGCGACTACTCGGCGCGCGCCGGGTAATTTACCCGCACGCCGTCGAACCTCGCGAAAGGCGTCGGTCTATGCACCGACGCCTTCTTCTCGCTCATGATGTCCACCACCCGCGCGCCGCGGGCGAGGAGGGCGTCACCGATGAGTGACCGGTGGCAGCGCCACGGCACCGCCTCCGCGCACATGATGACCGTGTCGCTGTTCCTGCCCAGCTCGAGGAGCTCCTCCACCGCCGCCTGGAAGGCGGGCGTCTGCATGTAGTCGGCGTAGCCGCGGAACGATTCGTTGCGCCACGCCGTGTTCAGCGAGTCCTTCAGGGGCCGCCGCAGCCCACCCAGCGCCTTGCACCAGCGGTACTCCACACCGTAACCGAGGAGTGACTCCGCCAGCTCCTCGCCTGAGAAGTGCGGGTGCCGGCGCGAGCGCGGGATGGTCCTCACGTCCACCAGTTTGCGTACCCCGTGCGCCTTGAGCATGGCGACGAGATCGTCGAGCGCCCTGGTGGAGTGCCCGATGGTGTAGATGGTGGGACTGCTGCCGGCGCCGTGGTCGCTGAGGTCTAAGTCAGGGTAATCGTCGAAGGGGTCTCGCACTGCTCGCCTGGGCGCTCACTCGCGCCCGTCGGCGGCGGCTTCGAGCGCCGCAATGTCAAGCTTGCGCATCTTCAGCATGGCCTCCACCGCGCGCTGGGCCCTGGCTGGGTCGGGGTCGGAACGCAGGCGGTAGAGCGCGGTGGGGACGATCTGCCACGAGAGCCCGTAGCGGTCCTTCAACCAGCCGCACATGGACTCCTCGCCGCCGTCCTCCTGCAGGCGCTCCCAGAAGTAATCGACCTCCGCCTGGTCCTCGCAGCGCACATGCATGGAGACGCCCTCGGTGAAGCTGAAGTACGAGCCGCCGTCGTAGGCATCGAAACGCTGGCCGCCCACCTCGAACGACACGCCGGGACCGTCCGATTCGATGATCCTGCCGTCCTTGAAGACCGACGTGTAGAACTCGGCGGCCTCCCTGGCGCCGCTGACGAACATCAGGAACGGACTCACTTTCTGCTGCATACTCGCCTCCGACGGAACGGGAGTTTCCTCTCGCCCTTGCTAAGGTCACTCGTCGATAATCGGAGTCTAGCGATGCTGGCTGGGCACCGGCCGTGTCGCGTGCAGTGTCCTCCGCCGCGCTTCGTGTTTAACGGGCGCGCAAAGCCAGCCAGGCGCCGCGGCTCGTGACACATAGGAGTCCCCTTGCTCGAGGTCAGCAACCTAACCAAACGGTACGGCCGCACACTGGCGGTGGACGGCCTCGACCTCATCACCCGCCCGGGCGAGGTGCTGGCGCTGCTCGGCCCGAACGGCGCCGGCAAGACCACCACCATCCGCTGCGCCACGGGACTGGCGCGCCCCACCTCGGGGCGCATCCGGATAGCGGGGCACGACGTGGCCACGGAGCCGCTGGCGGCTAAAGCAGCGACCGGCTTCGTGCCCGACCGCGCGTGGTTCTACCCCAAGGTCACCGCGCGCGAGTTGTTGCGGTACGTGGCGGGCATCAGACGCCAGGTTAACGCCGACGCGCGCATAGCCGGCCTGCTCGAGCGTTTCCGGCTGAGCCGTCACGCCGACGCGCTCATCGAGAGCTACAGTCACGGCATGCGCCAGCGGCTGGCGTTCTGCGCGGCGCTGCTGGGTGACCCACGTCTGTTCGTCTCCGACGAGCCCATGGTGGGCCTGGACGTGCAGGGTCACCGCGAGGTCAAGAAACTGTTCCGCGAGTTGGCTGCGGACGGCCGCACGGTGATCCTCACCACCCACACGCTGGCCGTAGCCGAGGAGATCGCGGACCGAATCGCCGTTATGGACCAGGGCCGGTTGATTGCGCTTGGCACCATGGCCGAGTTGCGGGCCGCCACGGCGCAAGGCGACACGGTCTCGTTAGAGGACCTGTTCCTGCTGCTGACGGAGCCGAGCGACGAAGGCGCCACGGCGGCGGACCCGGGCGCCATGAGCGCCGTAAATGAGCGCGTGAGCGGCGAGAGACGGTGACCCTGCCGATGACGCTAGTGGGACTGCGCCTGCGCGGCACCCTGCGTTCCCTAACGGCGCGGCCCGTGTGGCTCGTAGGGGCGCTCTTGCTGCTCGGCGGCGTGACCTACGGCGCCTACCGGGGCGTGCGGGCCGGGGTCGAGTGGCTGTACGCCTACCCGCTGATAGACACCATCGCTCCCGCCGTTACGCAGCGCAGCCTGGAGGGGCTGTTCCTCATGCTCATGGCGGCGGTGCTCTTCAGCGTGCTGGTGGCCAGCATCGGCACGCTGTACGGAAGCGACGACCTGGAGTTCCTGCTCGCCCACCCCACCAGCAGCGCGCGCATCTTCGGCATGAAGGTGGTGGAGCTCTTCGTCAATGCTGCCGGGTTGCCGCTACTCTTCACCATGCCGGTACTGGCCGGGGTGGGGGCCGCTCTTGACGCTCCGCCGCTCTTCTACCTGGCCAGCACCCTGGCGGCGGTGGCGCTCTACTCGCTGCCGGTAACACTGGGGAGCCTGCTGGCGCTGGTACTGGTGCGCTTCTCCCCCGCTGGCCGCGTGCGCGAGGTGGCCACCGCGGTGAGCATCAGCGCCGCCGCCGCTGCCCTGCTGGGCTTACGCGCCCTGCGGCCCGAGCAGTTGCTGCGGCTCGACCCGGAGGACACCGAGGCGTTCGAGACCTTCCTGACGGCGTTCGCGCGGCTCGAGATCGGTTGGTTGCCGCCCGCCTGGGCCACCAACGCTAGTTGGGCCGCGCTCGACGGGCGCCTGCACACCGGCCTCGTGGTCCTGCACCTGGTCGGGGGCCTCGGCCTGGTGGTCACGGGCGTTCTGGCCCGGCTCGCGTTCGCGCGCGGCTGGGTGCGGAGCCTGGACGCGGCGCCCGCCGTGCGTCACCGCCGCGGTGGCCGGGCGCCGGCCTGGGAGAAGCTGTTGGTGCGCCTGCTCGGCGCCGCCGGCGCCATCGTTGCCAAGGACGTGCGCGTCTTCACCCGCGACGTGCAGCAGTGGAGCCAGGTCATCGTGCTGGCGGCACTGGCGGGCGTCTACTTCGTGAGCCTCTCGGCCATCCCGGTGCCCACGCAGCAGTTCAGGGACGTGATGGGCGCCATGAACATCGCCTTCGTCAGCTTCATCGTGGCGGGCGT
>JBBAFX010000006.1:0-25291 GCA_041655195.1 Trueperaceae bacterium | reverse complement strand
ACCTTCGAGCGCGAGCCCGCCAAGCGTTCTCAGTTTCATTGGTGAGCAGATGATACCGCTGGGCGCTCGCTCAGGCCCGGGTGCGGCCCCTGCGCACACAACACAGCGTGTAGCAGCCTCGAACATGCGTTGCCGCCTGGCTGACGTCAACGCAGAGGCAGCGCGCGCCGCCGCGCGTTACGCGTACGTGTTGCCAGTTAGGTCAGGGCAGAGACCGCCAGCGCAGCAGCCGAGCCTGCAGCGGCTTGAGTACGGCGGCTTCCAGCAGGATCACCACCACGACCACCGTTATGGTCCAGGCGAAGATGCGCGCCGTGTCTAGGTTGGTCTGCGCCTGCTGGATCTGCGCGCCCACGCCGGTTACGGCCGACAGCAGCTCGGCCATGATTGCCACCCTTAGCGACTGCCCGAACGTGACGGTGGTGGCTGCCAGCACCGGCGACGCCACGCCGGGCGCCACCACGTGCAATAGGCGGCTCAGGCGCGGCAGGCGGAACACCTGCGCCATCTCTATCAGGTTGCGGTCTAGGTCGCGCACGGCTTCCTCGACCGTGATGATGATCAGCGGCAGGGCTACCAGCACGATCACCAGGCGGCTGACGCCGGGACCGGGGCCCAGCCAGATGAGTCCGAGCGACACCAGCACCACCGGTGGCACCGCCATGAGCGCCGAGATGAGGGGCCGCGAGACGCTGCTGACCCAGCCGGACACGCCGCAGAGCGCGCCCCACACCACGCCGATGCCGAGACCCAGCAGCACGCCTGTAGCGGCCCGGTAGAGCGTGAGGCCCAGCGAGTCGAGCAGCGCGCCGCTGAGCGCCAGCGTCTGCAACGCGCGCCACGTCTGCGTGGGGGAGGGCAGGATGATCTCGGGCTGGCCGGCGCTCATTGACGCCCAGGCCAGCACCAGCGCGCCCACCCCGACGGCGCCGCCGATGAGGGTGCGGGCGGTGCTCTGGCCGTTGGCGGGGCCGCGCCGGGCCTGCCGACGCGCAGGGGCGCTCAGCAGGCCTCGGTCGGTAGCGTTGCGGTTCAAGTGGCGGCTCGCCTCATCGGCTTGGGCCGCGCCGCCAAACTCAGGCTCACCTCGGGTCTGGCAGGTAGAAGTCGGCGCTCGGCAGCTGGCCGCCAATGATGTCGGGTGACAGCTTGGCCAGCTCGCTGTAGAAGGCCTCCAGCTCCTCCTGCACCGCGCCGGCCGGCAAGATCTCGAGGTTCAGGCGCGGGATCACGCCCTGCACCACGCCGGCGGGCAGGCCGTTGGCTTCGGCCAGCGCCGCCACCGTGTCTGGTTCCGCGGCGTTCACGAGCGCCACCGCGTCCTCAAGTGCGGTGAGGATGGCGCCCAGCAGGTCGGGGCGTTCGTCGGCTAACCAGGTGGGCACAACGATGCCGGCTTGCGGTATGCGCGCCTTGCCCGTAACGGTGGCCCACTCGGCCTGCAGGTTTAGGTAGCGGCCGAGCGACTGGCCGTTGTTGTTGGCGTTAGCCAGCGCCACCGTTGCCACGTGCTCGGGCAGCACCGCCCACTGGCCGCGGCCGCTGACCAGCTGCGACACCACCTCTTGCGGGGTGGCGAAGTACTGCACCTCGAAGTCCACGCCGGGGGTGAGGCCGTTGGCCTGCGCCAGGCGCGTGAACACCAGGTCGGGCATGTCGTTGCGGTACGGCACCATGATGGTCTGGCCGCGCAGAGCGTCCCAGCCCTCGGCGCCGTCAGGGCCGATGGCCCACAGGATGCCCCACACCACCACGGCCGCCATCTTGACGTCTACTCCGCGGTTGGCCAGGTTGGCGCCCACGTACGTGGGCACGGCCGTTACTTCCGACTGGTTGTTGACGAGGATGCTCCGCAGTATGTCTGGTGTGGTCCACGGCGCTATGTCGACTTCGGTGGCGTACGCGCTAAGCGCGCCCGAGTCGGCGATGAACTGGAACGGCGCCGCGAACGCGAGGTTGGCTGGGTGCCGCACGCGCAGCACGTCGAGTTGCTCTTGCGCCGTGGCGCTGCCGGCCACAGCTAAGAGCACGGCTGCTAGTAGCATCATCAGGGTACGGCGGCCGCCTAGCGGGCGGCGCTGGTGGCTGAGGCCGTGGTGCTGCGGCCCGCGGACGGGTCTTGCCGGTGTTGCAGGATAGGTGTTCACCCTACCTCCTTAGGATCCGGTCACCGTGGCGGGTACATGATGCTCGGTGCATGCCAGCTCCTCGGCCAGGTGCCGGGCCAGTAGCTCGGGGCTCACGCCGCGTTGGTGCTCAATCAACTTCCACGCCCCGTGGGGCGGTCCAGCCATGACCAGGGTGCGCCCCGCCACCTCGGCCGCTTCGGCCGGGTCGTGCGTCACCCACACGGTGGCGCAGCCGGTGGTGGCCACCTGCCGCGTTAGCTCTTGCCGCAGCTGCCGCGCCGTTACCACGTCGAGGTGCGAGAACGGCTCGTCTACGAGTAGCAGCGGCTCCTCGCATGCCAGGGCGCGGGCTATGGAAACGCGCTGCCGCATGCCGCCCGACAGGGTCAGGGGGTAGGCGTGCATGGCGTCGGCCAGGCCCACGCGACCAAGCCACTCGGCGGCGCGCGCCTGGTGCTGTTTGGCCAGCACCAGCTGTACGTTCTGCATAGCGGTGCGCCACGGCAATAAGCGCGGTTCCTGGAACACGGTGGGCACCCTGCCGCTGGGGCGAGCGACGCTACCGCCGTTGGCGGGCGCCAGGCCCGCGATGGTGCGCAGCAGAGTGGTCTTGCCAGCACCGGAGCGGCCCATAACCGCTAGCGTCTGGCCGGGTTCGAGGTTCAGGTCGAGACCGTCAAGCAGCAGCAGGCCGCGGCGCACCAGCGTCAGTCGCTGCAACCGGAGGCTGCTGGTGGGCAGCGCGGTTGGCGGCGCCTGCACCTCGGGGGCGAGCAGGTTACCGAGCCGGCTACCCACCATGTGAGTGCTGGCAGTTGAGACGGTGTCGGTACGGGTCGAGCGCACAATCCATTCCTGAGTAGCGTAGTCGGGATAGATTGCGGCGGTCAACGGATTGAGTACGCACGGCGCCGGAGCGCCACACCCCACATGACGGTGAAGATGCCGAGCAGCAGAATAGGCGCCCCCAGCGCCACGTTACGTACAAGACCGGTCACATGTTGTAACATTTGACTGTGAATAGGGTTGATGCAAGTGCAGCTCGCAGCTCGTTCGCCAAGATGCTGGAACAGGCCGCTGAAGAGGCGGTTCTGATCGAGCGTTACGGTAAGCCGGCTGGTGTTCTCTTGAGCCCTGAGAGGTACGAAGAACTCCTTGAGGCGTTGGAGGAACTAGAGGACATACGGGCGTTCGACGCAGCGATGGCAGAGGAAGGCGAGAACCTGCCATGGGAGCAGGTCAAGGCTGAGCTTGGCTGGTCCTAGTGTATCGGCTGGAGTTCAGGCCCGCCGCTCTGAAGGCGTTACGGAGGCTGGATCAGCGTAACGCTGACCGTATTCATGCAGCACTTGCACTGCTTGCCCATGAACCGCGACCACCTGCATCACGAAAGCTCACAGGTAGGAACGCCTACCGCGTGCGGGTAGGAGACTACCGCATCATCTACACGATCGATGACCAGGGCCGGGTGGTTGTGGTGGTGATCGTTGGCCACCGCCGCGACGTGTAGCGGTGAGGTCGCAAACCACCCCGCGTGTAATGGTTTACGGCTTGCTAGCCACTAACCGTCCGCCCGCCACACGGACTGCCCACCGATGACCATCTCCTTCAGCGCGGGGTGCCCCCAACCGTACAGGGGCGTCAGCGCCTGCGGTGCGTTCACCACCAGGTAGTCAGCCAGCGCGCCCGGCTGCACGCGGCCCCAGTCGGGTTTGCCCAATGCGTCCGCGGCGTTGGCCGTGCCGGCCACCAGGGTCTCGTGCACGCTCAGGCCCGCGGCCACCAGCGCCAACTGCAGCGCGGGCAGCAGGCCGTACATGGGGCTGGAGCCCGGGTTGTGATCGGAGGCTATGGCCACCTTCACGCCGCTGGCGCGCAGGTCCGCGGCTTGGGGGAGAGGCGCCTTGAGCAGCATGGCCGCCAGCGGCAGTAGGTTGGCTACGGTGCCAGCCTTGGCCAGCGCCGCGAGGTCTTCTGGGGTGGCGTACTCGAGGTGGTC
The DNA here is from genome assembly GCA_041655195.1 of Trueperaceae bacterium. Classification (GTDB taxonomy): domain Bacteria; phylum Deinococcota; class Deinococci; order Deinococcales; family Trueperaceae; genus JAAYYF01. The sequence continues at coordinate 21,163 of JBBAFX010000006.1, read as the reverse complement.
GGCGGAGAGTCCGCCCAGTTCGGCTACCAGCTTGGCGCCGCCGGAGTTGCCGAACTGCTCTACGTGTGCTTTGACGGGTAGGCCCAACTGCAGGGCAGCTTCCAGGATGCGGCGGCCCTCCTCGAGCGTGAACGCGCCCTGCTCGATGAACACGTCCACCGCGTCGGCCAGGCCTTGGTGCTTGGCTTCTGGCAGGGTCTCGGTCACGAACTGCTCCACGTAGCTGGCGCGCGGCACATCTGGGTCGGGCATGTGCGCCAGCAGGGTGGTGGTCACGCGCTGCGGGCCGTCCTGCGCGAGTTGCCGCGCCACCTTCAGCATGCGCAGCTCCTGCTGGGTGCTCAGACCGTAACCGGACTTGATCTCTAGCGCCGTCACGCCGCCGCGCTGGAAGGCGTTCGCCCGGCGGCGCGCCTGCATGAGTAGGCCGGCGTCGCTCATGGCCCGGGTGGCGGCCACGGTGCTCATGATGCCGCCACCCTCGGCGCCTATCTGCTGGTAGGTGGCGCCCTCGGAGCGGCGCACGTACTCGTTCACGCGGTTGCCGGCCCACACTAGGTGCGTGTGGCTGTCTACCAACCCAGGAATGACCCCGCTGCCGCCCAGGTCCACCACTGGCCAGTCGGCGTACTGGGTCGGCAGGTCGGCGGCGCGGCCGACCCACACGAAGCGCTCACCGTCTACCGCGAAGGCGGCCTCCGTGACCAGCTCGAATGGAGTGTAGAGCTCGCTTATGCCGCGGACTACCTGCCTAGCCACGATTACCCTTTCCTATCGGGGCCGGTGCCGGGCACGCTCGGCAGGTCCATGCCGCGCTCCCGGGCCACCTGCGCCGCGTAGTCGTAACCCGCATCGGCGTGGCGCATGACGCCCGTGCCGGGGTCGTTGAGGAGCACCCGCGCCAGCCGCTCGGCGGCTTGGTCGCTGCCGTCCGCCACGCTGACCTGCCCGGCGTGCAGCGAGTAACCCATGCCCACCCCGCCGCCGTGATGGAAGCTCACCCAGGCGGCGCCGCTCACGGCGTTCAGCGCGAAGTTGAGGAGCGCCCAGTCGGCCACGGCGTCGGAGCCGTCCTGCATGGCTTCCGTCTCGCGGTACGGGCTGGCTACGGAGCCGCTGTCGAGGTGGTCGCGGCCTATCACGATGGGCGCCTTCAGTTCGCCTGAGCGCACCATCTCGTTGAACTTGAGGCCGGCCTTGTCACGTTCGCCGTACCCCAGCCAGCAGATGCGGGCCGGCAGGCCCTGGTAGGCGAAGGTGCTCACGCCGTCGGTTAGCCAGCGCCTGAGGCCCTCGTCTTCGGGGAAGAGCTCCAGCAGGGCTTTGTCGGTCTTGGCTATGTCTTGTGGGTCGCCGGAGAGCGCCACCCACCGGAACGGCCCGCGGCCCTCGCAGAACTGATCCCTGATGAAGGCCGGCACGAAGCCGGGGTACGAGAACGCCTGCTCGTAGCCGCCTTCCTGCGCGAAGGCGCGGAGATTGTTGCCGTAATCGAACGCCACGGCGCCGCGCTCCTTGAGGGTCACTATGGCCTCGCAGTGCCGGGCCATGGCTTCCAGCACGCGGGCGCGGTAGGCCTCGGGTTGAGTCTGGCGGGTGGTGTCTAGGTCCTCGTCCGCTTTGGCGGGAGGTAGGTAGCCGTACATGGGGTCGTGCGCGCTGGTCTGGTCGGTGACCAGGTCCACCTGCACGCCGCGGCGCACTAGCTCCGGCAGCACCTCGGCTGCGTTGCCGAGGAGCCCGACGGAGAGAGGCCGCCGCTCGTTCATGGCGCGCGCCAGGCGTGCCAGGGCGTCGTCCAGGTCCGTGGCGGCTTCGTCTAAGTAGTTGGTCTCTAGCCGGCGCTGGATGCGGGTGGGGTCTATCTCTACAACCAGAGCCGCGCCGCCGTTCAGCGTGACGGCCAGCGGCTGCGCGCCGCCCATGCCGCCCAGCCCAGCGGTAACGGTGAGGGTGCCCGCCAGCGTGCCGCCGAAGTGTTGCCGGGCGGCGGCCGCGAACGTTTCGTACGTGCCCTGCAGGATGCCCTGGGTGCCTATGTAGATCCAGGAGCCCGCCGTCATCTGGCCGTACATCATGAGGCCCGCCTGGTCGAGGCGGTCGAACTCGTTCCAGGTGGCCCACTTAGGCACCAGGTTGGAGTTGGCGAGTATGACCCTGGGCGCCATGTCGTGCGTGCGGAACACGCCCACGGGCTTGCCGGACTGCACCAGCAGGGTCTCGTCGTTCTCGAGCCTGTCGAGGGTAGCGATGATGCGGTGGTACGACTGCCAGTCGCGCGCGGCCTTGCCGCGGCCGCCGTACACCACCAGGTTCTCGGGCGCCTCGGCCACCTCCGGGTCGAGGTTGTTCATGAGCATGCGCTTGGCGGCCTCCTGCAGCCAGCCTTTGGCGGTGCGGGTGTTACCGCGCGGCGCGCGGATGGGCCAGGGCGAGGGGAGGCCTGCGGACGGGGAGCCGTTCCTATTGCTGTTATCCACGATAGGGGCATTATCGCCCGGCCAGGCCGGTTTCAGAGCCAGCTGTGGGCGGACTTCGTACCCTGTAAGACCAGACCCCCACCGGCTTGTGGCCGGTGAGGGTCCTGAACTGCGTGCGTGGAGCGGGGCAGGTGCGTGCCCCGGGTGGGTGTTACTGCAGGCTCTGCGCCAGCAGCCCCTTGGTGGTCACGCCGTCGAGCTTCTCGAACTGAATGCCCTCTACGCCCAGGAAGTTCTTCTGGTTGAAGTCCATGGCGATCCAGCTGCTGGTGACCAGGCGGTAGGTGCGGCCCGGCTCCACGGTGAGCGGGCTTGCGTACACGAAGTCGCCGGAGAGGGTCTCGAGCGGGGTGCTTGCGTCGAAGTTGGCGCGGCTGAGGATGGTGGTCATGGTCTCGGAGTCAATTTCCGCCACCATGACGTCGTTGTCGAACCGCATGAACTCGTTGAAGCGGTAACGGCTGAGTTCGCCGGCGTCCAGTCCGGAGCCGAAGCTGGTGTGGTTCAGCAGCGCCACGTCGGCGCCTACGGCGTCGCGCAGGGCGGCGGTGGCCCAGTCGACGGCTTGCCGCACGCTGAGCGTGGCGGGCACTGTGCCTACGGTTTCGAGGTCGGCGGGCTCCAGCAGCTTCTGGCGAGCTTCGGCCACCTGGTCGGTGAAGACGATGTCGCCGGGTAACGCGTCAACCGCTACAACGCGGGTCTCGACCTGCCAGCCTTCAGCTACGGCGGTGGCTTCTACCACGCGCAGGTACTCGCCGCGGAAGCCGTTGTGCTGGTAGAGGTGACCGTTGTACTCGGTGGAGAGGCTCAGGTGGTCGTGTCCGCCCACTACCACGAGGGTGTTGGCGGGGTTGAGGAGCTGCATGATCTGGCGGTCGGCGGCCACACCGGCGTGGGTGAGCACGTACAGGTTGGGCAGGTTGGCGGGCACGTTGCGGATCTGGCGGTCGGGCGCGGGCACCTGCACGGCCTCGCGCATTGCGGCGGGGTAGGTGCTCATCTGGTTGGTGGCTATGCCCACGACCGTGATGCTGCCGGGGCCGGCGGGCACGGTCACGTAGGCGGGCTGCAGCGGAATGCCGGCCTCGGCGTCCACTATGCCGCCGATGACCTGTATGTTGCGGGCGCGCGCTTCGGAGAGGAAGCGGCGGTAGCTGATGAAATCGAACTCGTGGTTGCCGATGTTGAAGATCACTGGCGCTATGGCGTTGAGGCGCACCAGGAACTCCCAATCGAGCTCGCCGGCGTTGCGTGAGGCGAGGGTGTTGCCGAGCTCGAACACGTCGCCGTTGAACACCACGTAGGTGTCGGCCTGCGGGTTGGTGGCCTCGATGCCCCACACGGCGGAGATGATCTTGGGGTAAGCGTCGTAGGCCGAGTGGGTGTCGGCTACGTTGATGAAGATGGCGTCCTGGGCGAACGAGGCGGCGGCCACCAACAGGGTGGCCAGGAACAGAGTGAGTCTGCTAAGCAACTTTTTCACGATGCAGTTTAGCCGGTAGCAGGTCATGCCAGATTCAGGTGAGGGGCGGGTACGGGGCACTCCTTTTAGGGGCCCCTGGCTAGTGCACGATTAGCGGCCACCCCAGTCGCGGGATGTAAAGAACTCTTTACATGATGTAGTCCGTGCTTTACATTCAGGCATGTCAAAGTTTCATTACATGAAGTATGAAATGGGTTACAAGGAGCGGGGCACCTACATTGACCTCATCGTGGCGGTAGGCGTGTTTGCCAAGTACGTGTTGGACATCTACAGGCTGCAGCTGGAAGCGCCCCTGACGGAGGTGGCATTCAGGGACCCGATGTTCTACGCCATCCTGATCTCGGTGGTGGCCACCATCATCCTCCACATCGTTTACGCCGTTCTTTCCGGCAGCAAGGACACGCAGGAGGATCAGCGCGACCGTCAGATAAGCAGGTTCGGCGACTGGGTGGGTATGTTCCCGCTTTCCTCTGGCGCACTGCTGGGCTTGCTGCTTGCCATGTTCGACCAGCCACACTTCTGGATAGCCAACTCCATATTCGCCGGCTTCTTCGCTTCGTCCATCGTTAGCTCGATCACCCGCCTGGTGGGTTACCGGCGCGGTTTAGGGTTCGCATGACGCGCAAGGCCACCAAGGTCACTAACGACATCCGCACGCTTAGGTTCATGAACGGCGAGATGACCCAGGCACAACTGGCTGAAGCCATCGGGGTAACGCGCCAAACGGTGATAGCCATAGAGCAGGGCCGTTACTCGCCCACGCTGGAGGTGGCGTTCAGGATAGCCAAGGTGTTCGACGTGCCGCTGGAGCGGGTGTTTCAGTACGAGGGGTAGGGGGCGCGGGTTTCCGCTTTCTGGAAAACGGAAACTACGGTGCAAAGTCAGTGCCTGCAAATAGAGCCTCAAGGAGAGGTTCATGGACTCACACAGCGTCATTTCGCGGACTAGCGCCGCTTACGTAACCGGAGCCTCGCTGCTTCTAATGGCCGTGCTGGCCGCCGCCGCCAACTTCGGAGTGGTGCAACCGAACGCCGCTGACCTACCTGGCTTCGCTGCCCTGCAGCCCGTAGGTTTCGGGCTGGCCGTTGCGGCCCTCATGGTGGTGGTGTTCCTGGACGTGGTGGTGGCCTGGGGCCTGCACCTGGTGTTCGGGGAGGGAAACCTCGCGCTCTCAGGACTAACAGCCTGGCTTTGGGTAGTTTACGCGGCTGTGTTCCTTGTGGCGATCGGGGTTCTGGGGGCGCTGGTCGGTGGCGTGTCGGACGTACCCGCCGGCCTAGCCTTCACGCTGTTCGACTCCGTCTGGAGCGCGGGCCTGGGGCTGTTCGGAGCGCACCTGCTACTGCTGGCAGCGTTGCTCATGCGCAGCCGGTTCGCGCCTACCTGGTTGGGGGCTCTGGTTGGCGTGGCTGGTGTGGGATACGTGGCAGACGCGTTCACCAGCCTGGTGGCGCCCGGCGCCGCTTTCGGCGTCGGCGCTTTCACTTTCGTGGGCGAGGTCGTGTTGCTGGTTTGGTTGTTGGTGAGCGCGCGCCGGCTGCCGCCCCGGCCCGCAACTGACGTAGTGGGGTTTGCGGCTGGCTGAGCCTCCGCTCACGTTCATCCTCGTGGTTGCCGGTTGCGCGCAGGGTGCGAAGCACGACAGGCTTTTCACTTACTTGCGTTCCTATATAGTCATGTAAGATAGTTGCAGATTATAAGGGGGTAGGGCGCATGGCAAACGCTTCAACCGACGCTAAACGCGGCACCATCGACCTGGCGATCCTCGCCACGCTCGAGCACCAGGACCGGTACGGGCTCGAGATCCTGACGGAGGTGCAACGCGCCACTAACGGCTCGTTGACCTTCAAGGAGGGCAGCCTGTACCCAGCGCTACACCGCCTAGTGAAGCAGGGCTGGGTGAACACCAGGTGGGAGGAGAGCGACAGTGGGGGAGCGCCCCGTAAGTACTACGAGCTGACCGACGACGGTCGCCGCGCGCTTGAGGCCAAGCGGCAGGAGTGGCGCAGCGTGAGGGACGCCATGGAGGTCTTCCTTAACCTGAGGGGCGCGCAGTGAGCCCCGTAGATCAGTACGTTAGGCGCGCCACCACCGGCCTGCCCAACCGCACCAGGCTGGACACCGCGGCTGAACTGCGCGTGCACCTGAACGAACGCATAACGCAGTACGTGGCCCAGGGCTTCGACCGCGCCGAGGCGGAGCACTTGGCGGTCGAGCAGATGGGCCCGGCCGAGCCCGTTAACCGTAGGTTCCTGGGGCACGTGTTCACGCCGCGGGTGGGTTGGGTGGTGCTCGGACTGCTGGTAGTGGCCTCGGGCGGTTGGCTGGCCGGTAACTACCTCTTCGCGCCGGCGCCTACTGTCAAGAATGTAGCCGTTAAGGCTGAGGAGCTGATCCCGTTCATAGGCGACTTCCAAATGCTGCAGTTGACGCTGCCAAAGCGAACGAAGGCGCTCCATATCGCCATCACACTTGGTGAAGACGGTGCCACCCTGTCAGGAACCAACCTGGAGCACCGATACCCGGACCTGCGGCCAAACCAACGTGTGTCGATACCCTTGGGGGTGGGGTTCCTTCACACTGCCCTCGCATCGACCGAGTGCGGGGCTGGTAACCGGGCACTGGTCACGTTCGGAAGTGACCACGGTCGCTCCGAAATGTGCGTTCCCATGCCTTCCGAAGTCGGTAGCTGGACGTTCCTAATGCAGAACGCAGACAACGTGATGGTCCAGGATGTGTGGCAGCCACTGCTTCTCTACAAGCCATCGGTGATGGTAGATGAGGTGCCGCCTGGCACGCGCTCAAGCTGGAGTACGCCGGAGGGTCATGCCATAGTCGGTCCACGCGACACGTGGATAGCGGTCTCGGCGTTCGCTTCTACGGCCCCCCTCAACGATGGCGACCCACAGGCCGAGTATCCAACGATCGGAGACGTCGTCCGGCAATACAGGTGGGTGGAGTTCTAAGTCCCTGACGTGCACCTGACAGGGGATCAATAAATTGCGTGCATGGCAGCCAGCGCCGGAGCCTAAGCTGCCGACCTAAGACCTCTTCTCAGTGCCGGCTGCGGGGGCGAGCGGCACCCTTATTTTGCGAGGTCCACACCGTTCACCTGGTTCATGGCGGTATCCAGGTCTTCCCTCAAGTACAACTCAACAGCGTCCGCAGCTGCGTGCACCACCTCGGCCAGCAGCTGCTCCTCGTCTGGCCGGAACTTGCTGAGCACCCAGTTCTCGGTGCTCCACTGCGCGGGCGGGCGATCCACACCCACCTTAAGGCGCAAGAAGTTGGGGCCGATGGCGCCCATGATGCTGGCCACCCCACGCTGCCCGCCCGCGCCGCCACCCTGCTTGAAGCGCAGGCGGCCGAGCGGCAGGTCTATGTCGTCGTGTATGACCAACATGCTCTCCGGCTTGGCGCGCGTGCGGGCCATGGCCGCCTGCACCGCCTTGCCGGACAGGTTCATGAACGTGAGGGGCTTGAGCAGTAGTAGCTCCGTGCCGCCCGGCGCCTGCGCGGCCGCCACGCGCCCGTGTTCGGCCTGGCGCTCGCTGCGCATGCTTACGCCCAGGCGGCGGCACAGTTCGTCCACAACCAAAAACCCGGCGTTGTGCCGGGTGTTGGTGTACTTGGGCCCGGGGTTGCCGAGCCCAACTATCATGCGCACGTTTGGTGCGTTGTGGTTCTGAGCGGCTCTGCGCCGGAACAACGGGTTTACTCCTCGGCTGCGGCCTCTGCTTCGCCTTCGGCTTCGCCACCCACGAGTTCGGGCTCGGCGCCGGCTTCGGCTTCGTCAGTGGTCTCTTCCTCGGCCAGGCGGGGCGGCACCACGGCCACGAGCGCCAGCTCGAGGTCGTCCAGCACGGTGGCCTCGGCGGGGAGGTTACTCACCACGGAGCCGACGTGGAGGCTATCGCCGATGTTCAGGGCGCTAACGTCCAGCTCCACGTGGGAGGGGATGAGGCGGGGGAGGATGGAGATGCGGACCTCGCGACGCTGAACGTCGAGCAGGCCGGCGTGATCCTTAACGCCAACGGGCGTACCCACGATCTCGACGGGCACGTTCACTTCAACCGGCTGGTTAGCGGTCACGGCGTAGAAGTCCACGTGCATGGGCTCGCGGCGGCGCTTGTTCATCTGCACCTGCTTCACGAGCACGGGGTACACGGTGCCATCAACATCTAGGTCGATGAGGCTGGCGGTGCCCTGCGAGCGGAACGCCTTATCGAAAGCGCGCATCTCGATGCTGATCGACTCGTTGACTTCCTGGTTGTAAATGACAGCGGGGATGCGGCCGGAACGGCGCAGATCGCCGGACTTACCCGGCTCCCGCTTGGTTGCTTCAAGTTTCATGATCCCTCCGGAAGCGCCTGTTAACAGACGCTGCTGCGACTAAACAGCATACTCGCTGGCGGTGCAAGGTGTAAAGGCGGGCGGGGAACACTGACCTCACCTTATTGCGGGAACGCTAAACAGAACTCTGCCCCGGCAAGGGTCCGGGGCAGACTGTTTGTAAGTGGGTTGAGGAGACCTTCGTCAGTACTTGACGGTGATGTCCGGGCCGCTAGCCGGGAGGCCGGCCGGCAGTTCGTGCGCGTCGGACTGCACCTCGACCAATGTGGCCATGAGCTTGACGTCCTTAGGGGTCGCTCCGGTTGGTGTGCATGCCGCGAGGACCATAAGCAGCACCACCGAAACTGCGAGGAGTTGCCTCCGCCGGGAGCGCAGAGCAACTCCCAGCCCAGCGAACGCCAAGAGACCCGCTGCCATCGTCGGAGCGAGCGCAGTACGGGTGGACGCTCGAACCGTGACCATGACGCTCTCGCCAGGGGCAAGCGCGAGCGGCGCCGCCAGCGCGATCGAGATACCGTCGTCAGTGAAGCTTGGGGTGGCTCCAACTACTTGGCCGTCGGCCAAAACGCTGACGACGTTGAGCGGCGCCTGTGCGCTCACCGGAGAACTGCCGCCTGAAGTCGGGTTCATAGCCATCTCAAGACCGGTCACGTTCACTTGCGCCAATCTCGTGGAACTGAGGCCGAAAGAGATGATGTCTGTGCTGGTGCCAGCGGCGACAGTTGCGGCATCAAGCGCCACTGGTGCCACCGAAAGCTGCCGCAACGCCTCGATGCGTGCGGAGCTAGCGGCGACTTGCCGATCGGCCGAACGTTCGTCGTTGGAAGCTAGCCAGTCGGCGGTGAGGGTCAGCTCACGCCCCGCCGTACCGACCATATGCGGACCCGTAACCTACGTGACGGCATCACCCGCTGCCAGGGCCGTTTGGGATGGCTTCAGCGTACTCAAGTCGCCAGTAGAGCCTAGGCTGTCCTCCCAGGCGACACCGGTCAGCGCAACGTTGCCTTCGTTGGTGATCGTATGGCACAGGTAGAACTCATCGGTGTCATCTAACCTGCCTGCGCCTCCGGCTTCGCATGCGGGCGTGGCTCCGACGGTGGAAGCGACCTCGATTCCCGGCCGGTACGAGAAGTAAGAGAGGCTGTCGATGCCGATGTAGTCGCTGTTGGAACCGCCAGGCCCGGCGTCCGTGACGAAATACCTGAAAGCTAGCCGACCGTCCACAGGACCGGCGTCCGGCAGCCCGGACAGGAAGAACTGATACTCCGTCCATTCGCGGGGGTAGCCAATCGGGTCCAGCACCTCGTTGATGCTAAGCAGGAGAACATCGAAGTCGCCAGTGCCTTCAGGGCCCACGCCAGTGAAGGTTGACGAACCTGACGCGCTTAACCGTACCTCCAGGCGGTCAGCGAAATCGTTAGTAGCTTGGCGTGTGTAGAACGAGAACTCGTCGCCGTTGCGTAATGACCACTCGGGTAGGAAGGCCCACATATTAGTGGTCCCCGAACCGCTCACGCTGTTGTAGTTGGCTCCCATATACGCAGTTGGCTCACCCTCGTGCGCTGGAAAAACGCTCGCGGTGCCTTGAAACCAGGAGTTAATTCCTACAGGCTCGCTCCGGTTCTCGAGTAACCAGCCCTTATCGGTCAACGTCGTGATGTCGTCAAACTCTTATGTGTACGTGGCGTCCACGATCCACTGCGGGGAGAGTTCGACCGATGTGGCCGTGGTGGGCAGCGACAATGCAGCATTACGGGAGCCGTTGTGGGCGCTTACCCACGAGATCAACATGAGCAGAGGGATGACGTAGTAGAGAACGTGGTGCCGCAGCGACCTCATATGAGAACCCTTCCTGTACCGGAGATAGGACTAAGGGGAAGCTAGTGACCAGATATTAACGCTGAGTGGAACTGTAGCAGCCGCGTCGGTCACCGGAGTGTAGATATTCCTCGTTCACGCGAGCGGGCACGGTGATAACCGTTGATGCCGCACAGAAGGTTCACGGGGTCGAACCGAGCTACTCGACCGTCGGAGGCACCCGCTTCTGGACCGTTGGTGGCGCGAGAGTAGCTGCGCAAGACAACTACCGCCATTCTCTTTACCGCGCTACTGTTCGAGCTTGCTGCGTGCGCGACAGGGGCACTTTGAGTAGCGATAACCAAGGTGGCGCCATAAACCGTCTGTGCGTATCGGGCGCAGTGAGGGGAACTGACTACTTCACAGGTTGACTGGTTGGCAGCAGCTGCCGGCCTACGAGTGCGCTGGAGAATTCGTGGGCGGTTATGTAGCCCCAGGGCGCAGGCAGCGTGGGGGGCTGTTCGGTTACCTGGTCTCTACGCCGGCCGACGACGCAACCATCAGAAGGTCCAGTTATGTCACGGCGGCGAACGGTCGTGCAGGCGGTTTGGTGGGTTATGTGGACAACTGGGGCAGCATTGAGGAGACGTTTATCAGCGCCACATTTTCGGGCAAAACATGGGCCGGTGGTCTGGTGGGTGTGCATGGCTACGGCCCTGTGAGCAGCTCGTACGCCACCGTCGACGTTACCGGCAGCGGGGGAGGGCGGGTTGGTGGGGTTGAGCAACAGTGCTCCCATCCGGGCTTCCTATGGCACAGGCACGGTTACTGGGCACTAGCAGGTAGGCGGCTCGGTAGGCAGTAATACGAGCAGTGACTGGGTCATAGATTCGTATAGCCTCAGCCGGGTAACTGGCGAAGCAATGGTGGGCGGGTTGGTCGGCCACAACAACAGCGGCTCCATCGAGAACGCCTACAGTACGGGTTTAGTGATTGGAACGAGCGACGTAGGCGGCTCGGTCGGCGGCGCGCATCTTGGAACTACTAACGACCAGTCCTACTGGGACACTGGTACCTCTGGGCAGGCGAACTCCGCTGGGGATACCTCCACGACAACCGCCGAGTTGCGTCAGTAGGCGACGTTTGAGGGGTGGGACCTTGCCAGCGTGCCGACCATTATGGAGGAGGCTTACCCGGAGCTAAGTGCCAATACGCGTTAGCTGGAAGCACTATTGCAGTTGAGCCCAGGTGTCACTGCACCGATTCTTTGGGGCAGATTTGTGAATGTGTGTTTGCGGTTTCGTATCTGGAAAGGTATTCGAAGTGTTACAAAAACTTCGATCCTAAGCGAGGGCTTGTCGTCTGTGTTTCTAGTTCTCCAATTTGGTGCGAAACGTGTCTAGTTCGCTATCGAGAATGCTAACCCATTCGTTTCCGGAACTGGGTAGAAAAACACCGGTTTCGCCAATTACTCGTCCTGCGCGTAACTCACCGACGTCCCAGAGAATATCTATTTCGCTCTTCAATCGATATAACTTTGCCTCTGAGTCGTATTCAATTTCGACTCCGTCCAAGTTCTCGCGAAGCTGATGGCGAAATTGATGGAAGTACGATTTTGCAGCAGATGGTTTCTCGTCCGGGAAAACATCTGACATGATTCGCCTCAACGAGACAGCCTTATTTTCAAGGAAGTAGGCAAGCACTTCTACGCCCCGTCTAAGTGGAATATGGACTGGCCTGCCATCAATCACTAGCCGCTCGTTGCCTAATGTGTGCACCTCGAGTACCACTGGTGCCTCACCTGCAATTCTGGCATGTGTCTTGAAGGCGGCCTCTCTCAGATCTGGTGTGGCTAGAAGGGCCCACTCCCGTGCAAGTAGGGCAGGGTTTTGAAGGGAGATGCTAAGTGCTTGAAGGTCATCTAACTCGCGTTGCCACAGGTCGGTACCTAACGAGCGTAAAAGTTCGGCCCGATGCAACTTCACTAAGGCCTGTTCCTGAAGTAATCCCATTTCCCCAAAAGCCAGCACGAGACCTTCGAGCTCTTGCAGTGCGTGAGTATCGGTATATCGCTGCATCCAGAAGTTTAGTAAGACCTCTCGGAACCGAAACTGCAGGCGGTCAGACTTATCTGAAATGAGTGATTGAGCACGTGTCAAATGCTCTAGCGCCCGCGCGAAATCACCGCGGACACCTAGAGCGCCAACTAGCGCCAGATGACTTATTAGTTCCTCGTAGCTGAACTGTAGTTTGGTTGCGCCTTCTACAGATTGAGAAAACCGCTGTATTGCCAACGGTAGGCTACTATTCGCCATTGCGATTTGGCCGAGCAACCATAGCCTCTCTGGTTCGTACCTTTCCATGTCCTTTTCAAGCTCTAACGCGTCCAATTCCACAAGCGCCTCTCGGTACCGTCCCAGATTGACAAGTACCGTGGCTCTTCGAAGGCGCATTTTTAGGAGTTCACCACCTGTGGTGCTCACAAGACCCCGCTCAAGGAACCAAAGGGCTCTTTGAGACCGCCCAATACGACCATGAAGTACAGCCAGCTGAGCGAGTATTGAAGGAGCCAAGACGGCATACTCAGGCACGCCTTGAATCCGACGCCAGGCCTCCTCTGCTGCTCGGAGCGCTTCTCGTAAGTTTCCGTTAGTTTCTTCCCGGATGCTCAAGACCCTGTGATATAGGGCTTTGTCATAGGCGGTGAGTTGCTCAATATCTGTCTTGAGTAGCTCTTCGGTTGCTTCTGCCCCTCGGTCCACGAATGGCAGTACATGAGCAAGGTATACGTGCGCACCTTCCTCACCGCGATTGGCGGCCCGATAGAGTACTTCAAGAGCCTCAAGATCTCGTAAGAGTTGAAAATAGCAGACTCCCACCCAGCGGTCATCTTTGGGGCTGGGACTAGATAGAGAGCTATAAGCCTCTATTCCTTCCTCGAATCGCTCCAAGAACGCCCATCCCTGAATAGGACTTTCTAAGCGCACGCCGGGGAAGGTTTCCTGGACAAGGTCCCAAACGTCAGCCACTTCAGTCGTAAGGATAGCCCATTGAAGCCCTGGAGTGCGTATAAGCGTTGTCACAGTCGTAAATAAAGGTTGTTTAGAGCCGGATATATGTGTCCAGCGCCAATTCCAAGAAAGCCAATCTTGAAAGCGCTTAGGCATGCGTCCTACAGGGGCATTATGCGCCAAATATGTGATTCTGGACCCTGTCAGTAGCCTTGATTTCGGAGAAACAACCTGCTAGATTGACCGCAATCGCAAGGGTTGGGAGACCCTTCGATTCGCCACGTGGGAGCGTAGCGATTCGGAAGAGGCTGGGAGGAGTTTAGAGTGATTCGTGTTCGCTCATACTTCCCCCTTAAGTTTCTAATAGCCCAATTTCTGGGCTAGTCGGGTTGGGAGACCCGTAGTTGCTCGCCTGGGATCTGGGATTGCACCAGGGGGCTAGCTCTTGGAATAGAGCAGATTCGGAAGGAATGGGACTTATGAAGAACACTGGAAAGCGCATCTTCGCCTCTGTACTTTTCGCCATCATCGTTGCAATGCCGGTTCTTGTCTCGGCAGGAATGACTGCTTCGCAGCGCTAAGTTAACAAGTTTAGAAAGCATGCGGGACCTGCTCTTGCAGGTCCCGTTTTGTCGTGTGCGTCAGCGTATATACGATTAATAAGTGCCGCCTCAATAACATCTGAAAAGAGGTCGATTGAGGTGAGCATGCATGACTGAGGTATCCGATCGAGTTCCGCTTTCAATGGCGAACGCTCGCACCAGTTCTGGCCACGAAATTGCAATTATTACAGTATTCAAGGGGTACAAAGGGCGCCTCGCTGGATTAGTTTGTGTTGCCTTGCTTATTGCGCTGAATGTAGTTGTTGCTCGTCAGGCGCTGATAATCGGTTGGCTACCCTTCGCGATCACGATTCTCATAGGTGGAAGCTTCTGTGTTCCGCTCTTCGCAGTTTCGCGCCAGACGCGTGGTTCAACGCAACTTGACAACCACTTTGATAGGACCCGTGTCCAAGTGGCAGAGACGCCGCCTGGGTCCATTTTGCCTATAGCTGGCTCCAGTGCGCCCTTAGATGTATTGGGACTTCATCTGGCTCGCGACGTCTTCTTGGAGCTTGAATGGCGGTCTCAAACTGCTGGTCAGACAGCTCTCCCCGTGGACATCAAGCAGAGAGTAGGCGAGTTGCTTGAGGAGTTCGGGTTTCTAACTGTCGGCTATAACGCTAAGGAACCGCTGCGAATCGATCAGGCATTGGTCGTATTGCGGAAGATGGCAACGTCTTCAGGCTGTGAGTTGAGGATCATTGCAGCGCTCGAAGCGGTATTGCTTGCGAGGCAGGTAAACGTACTTTCGGCCTCGGTGGATTTTACTAGCGATAAAGACAGCCGCACGGCTACGTTCACCTGCTGAGACATTGTTAGAGCCTCCAACAGGCGCCCTATACACTATTTCGCTTGCCCTAGATGCCACTCCTTAGGCTTGTGCCTAGAAGGTTGCGCTGTCTCGGCCTACGTGTGCAATGGTGAATTAGGCAACATTGCCAGTCTACCTGTACGACTTGTATAAGCCAGAACGTGCCGCACGTTTCACGCTTTTCGAGTTGGTAACAAGGTGGCGGGCTGGTCGTTCTAAGGGGGTATGTAATGTATCGGCGGCCGTGGTTTGAACGCATAAATACAGAATTGCTGAAGCTTCCCAAACGAACACTATTGCGTTGTAGGCGTGAGTCCGGTATTGAGGTCGCAATTCATAGGCTCCACGGTGTGGAACAGCCACGAGTTGTGATTTGGGTAGACAATCAAAGCAAAGGCGTGAAGTTGGAAGATGTGCTGTCGGAGGCAATCGCAGCGGGATTGGGCTCCTCCCTCCTCGGTAAGCAACCCAAACTCACTCAACTGCTTCAAGTGATGGCTGAATACCAAAGAGTGTTGGGACCGATAACGATAGTTGTTGGTTGGGCTGAAAGAGCAGTAGACCTCTTAGGTATTCTTGCTGACTGCGTGACTTCAGACTCTAGGCTCTTGGTTATTGCCGATAGGGATGGCGGATTAAGTGAGGTTCCAGGACTCTCCACCGTAGAAGGTGAGTTCCTAGACATGAGGTTCGAAGAGGCAATCAGCGAGACGCGGGGTGCCATTTCTGATGATAGGGCCCAGGAACTGTTTAATGCGTCCCTTGGTCGGTATTCACTGTTCCGTGCAGAGTTGCTGCGCGAGCTAGGGGCTGAATCCGCTAGTTTTCTGATTGCGGATCCGTGGTCCGTCGATGACACGGTTTCTATTGATGGCGTCCTAGATGTGCTGATTCAACGTGAACGGTGGGCGGACGCATTTGAACTTGCTTGCGCGCGGGCGGCGGAGCGACTTGCTGAGTTCATCGACGAAGCTGGCAATTATTACTTCAATACGGGGTCATACTCGTATTTTTGGTCACGTTTGAAGTCGCTTCCCCCAGACGTAAGGAGCAATGAGAAGGTCGCCTATTGGCTAGTCGCTGTAGCTTTGGCAACTAGCCGGCAACGTGAGATTGGACGGCATATGGACGTAGTGTTACGGAAGTCGGATGCGCCAGAGGTTCGAGCCTCTACAGCCGTAGTTGCACCGACCAGCGAAATGCTTTCTGAAACGTTACGGGCGCTGCAGTCACGTAGGTCCACTGCTACTTTGCGAGCTTATGGATTTGCGCTTGCCTGGGAGGGTAAGCGCGATGAACCGATTGCCCTATTTCGAGAGGCAATGCGGTTGGCGGAACGTGAGGGAGCTGAACATCTAGTAGTTGCTTGCGGCGTGGACATCTCCGAAGTGGAGATTAGGCATGGGAATTACAAGAGTGGGGCCGAATGGGCAGAATGGGCCCTTGCTGAGTACCACAGGCGGGGTCTAAACGAAACCTTGCGGCGCAAGTCGGCTGTTGCAACACTGGCATTTGCTCTCCTACTTCTCGGAGACGAGATTAGATCGAGGCAGTTGCTCGAGGACCTAAACGTGGGGGATTCCTACATCGATGTTCCCGGGTATGAGGGGATCATTTCCACGCTCGCCGATTTGGCTCTGATCAACAAGGAATTTGACAGGGCTCAAGCGCTCTATGCAAGCATCCACGAGAACGCCCCGCTCGAAGTATTCTGCTTTACAGCCCTAAACGTGCTGACCGTACACATTGCCAGGGGGGATTGGTGGGCCGCTCGACGGTTATCAGATCGAGCCCACGCAGTTAGTAGGACTTCATCAATCTACGAACGATCGCTCGGAGACCTTATAGCGGGTATCGCAGCCAGCGAGATGGAACCTGTCAAAGCGGAGCACCACTTGATTGCTGCGCTTGAGGGACTAACTGCCGAATTTCATGTTGCTCAAGCCGCGGCATGGTTGGCGTTGGTTCGACTTAAGAGAGGAAACCGCAAGAGCGCTGTTCAAGCGCTGAAAATCGGGTCTTCAGGGCTTAGAGAACTCCGCGCATCCGGATGGCGCCTAATCCTAGCGTGCCACCCAGAGACAGACACAATCAGAGAATTGTGGACTGCGTCCGAATTCGAGTACGAGTTCAAGTTTCTTGGTGTGCGAAAGGTAAGAACAGGTACGGAGGACATCGAACTTGGCCTTAGGTCCGCCGAAATTCTCACGTCACTCGTCGTCCATTCTTCGGGACTCTCTGGCGAGCAGTTGCATTCACATGTATATGGAGACGCTCCCTTCCCTAGATCTACTTTAAAAGCGAGCATTTCGAGGCTTAGGGACGTGATACCAATCGCGTCCAGCCCTTACCGAATCGATGCCACGTTCCGCGCTGACTTCGCGCAATTGCTCCAACTCGTTACGGAAGGAGAGCTGCAACGGGCCTTGAACCTATATAGTGGGCCGCTTCTTCCGGGTTCAGAGTCACCACTAGTGGAAGAGTGGCGTGAGCATATTGATGAAGTAATTAGATCGGCTGTGATTGAGAGCGGCGATCCGGACCACCTCATTCAGCTTGGTACGCAATTAAACGATGATCTAGAGGTTTGGGAGTATGCAAAGGCAAGCGTGCCCCCAAATGATTATCGGCGACCGGTTATTAATGCGCGCATACGACGGATAAGGGCCTCCTGGTCGCAAGAACAAGTGGTGAAATAGTTTGGGGGGCCCGACTCGGGCCCCCCAAACTAATTCCTGAGTTGAACTAATACCTTACGCCAACTCATCCTCATCGTCCCCAGCGTCATCACTGGCGACCTCTTCTTCAGCCACGTCTTCGGCGGCTTCTACGGTCTCGTAGGCCTCCTCAGCGGCGGCGCCGGCGGGGCGCTTACCTTCGCGGAAGGCGGCGGTCAGCAGAGCGGCGGCTTCCGCAGCGTCGATGGCGTTCTCGGGATCAACGGCGGCGGTTTCCTCAGCCTTCGGGGCTTCGGGTTCCGGCGCGGCGGCCTTTTCCTCAGCCACGGGTGCTTCGGCGGCCACGGGGGCTTCCTCAGCGGCTGGGGTCTCGGCCTTAGCTTCGGTGGCGGCCGGCTTGGCGGCTACTTCCTCAGCGGCGGTGTCGGTTTCGTCCTCGGCCTTGGTGTCGCCCAGACCGAACTGCGCGAACAGGTCTGCGTACACGTCGCCAAGCTTAGTGGTGCTCTTGCTGCCGGCATCGGCGGCTACGTAGCTGTAGTCGTAATCGATGCCCTCGCTGCGGCGGCCGCGGCGGCCCCTGCGGGCACCAGCACCACCGGCACCAGCGGCGCCGGGGAAGCCTCCGCGCTGGCCACCGGCCGGAGCGTTGCCACCGAACTCGGCGGCGTTCTCCGGGGTGAACGGCAGCATGCGCTTACGGCTTAAGGACGCGCGCTGCTCCACCGGATCGATGTTCAGGATCACGGCAGTAACTTCGTCGCCCTTGTTGAAGTGCTCGGTGATTTCCTCGATGTGATCGTGCGAGAGCTCGGAGATGTGAACCAGGCCCTCGATGCCCTCTTCGATCTCCATGAACACGCCGAAGTCGGTGATGCCCGTGATGGGGCCAGTGACCTCGGTGCCGGGCGGGTAACGGTCCGGCAGGCTGCTCCATGGATCGGGTTGGGTCTGACGCAGGCCCAGCGAAATGCGCTGCTGCTGCGTGTCGATCTTCAGGATCATGGCTTCCACTTCTTCACCCTCGGTAAGAGCTTCCTTGGGGTGGCGGATGCGCTTGGTCCAGCTCATCTCACTAACGTGGATGAGGCCCTCCAGGCCCGGCTCGATCTCTACGAAGGCGCCGAACGGAGTGAGGTTGGTGACCTTACCGGTGATGCGCTGGCCGATGGTGTAGTGCGCCAGCACGTTCTCCCAGGGGTTGGCCGCCAGGTTCTTCATGCTGAGGTTAATGCGCTCGCGCTCCAGGTCCATGTCGAGCACTTCGACCTTGACCTTGTCGCCCACTTTCACCACGTCACGCGGGTGGCTGAAGCGGCCGTGGGTCAGCTCACTGCGGTGCACGAGGCCGTCCACGCCGCCCAGGTTGACGAACACGCCGAAATCGGTGATCTCGACGACTTCGCCTTCCAGGCGCGCGCCCGGCTCGAGGCGCTTGAGGGTGTCTTCCTTGAGGTGAGCTACTTCCTCCTCGAGGATGGCGCGGCGCGAGATGATGACGCGGTTACGGCGCCGGTTCAGCTCGATGATCTTGACCTTCATGCGGCGGCCCACGTAAGGGGAGAGGTCGTTCACGCGGCGGATATCTACCTGGCTGGCAGGCAGGAACGCGCGCACGCCGAGGCTGGCCACCAGGCCGCCCCGCACCTTCTCAACGATCTCTACTTCCACCGGCTTCTCGTTCTCGTGGATGTCCTGCAGCAGGTTCCACGCGCGCTCCTGATCGGCGCGCTTCTTGGAGAGAACGATGGTGCTGTTGGGGATATCGGCACGGATGACGTACACCTGGATCTGGTCGCCGGGCTTGAAGTACTTGGCGGCCTCCTCGGCGTTGCTCTCGTGCTCGAAGAGCTGGTTGTACGGCAGGATGCCCTCGATCTTGGTGCCAACATCGAGAACTATGCCGTCCTGGGCCAGCATGATGACTTCGCCGTTGGTGATCATGCCACGGTGGATGGGCTTGCGGGCCAGCTGTTCATCGCTGGCGGCGAGCACGTCTTCCATGGTGATCTCGCCGTCGTCCGCAGCGGACGTGGCGGCGGGAGCGGCGGCTACGGGAGCCGGCTCCGTGGCGGGGGTTTCCGCGACTTGCGGCGCGGCCTGTTCAGCGTTTTCGGAGGAAGCCTGATCTTGGGTAACGTTGTTCAGTTCGTTGGCAGCTTGCGAGCCTACTCCCTGTTCGGCGTTCGCAGCTGGGGCCTGATCGGTGGCTTCTTCCGGGGCTGGGACGGTGCCCGGGGCAGGGTTCCCCGAGGCGGGGTTTACTTTCTCATCCATGTAAGGGGGTTCCTCCTAAGTGGTCTTGCACTGACAGCTACCCATCTAACCACACTTGAAGGCTTAAAAGCAAGGTTAGGCGTCACCGAAAAGGCCGATTCTGAACGGAAGATGAGGGGTTTCGGGTCGGCGCGTCAGGCGCCCACAAGAGGGGGTTCAAAGTGCCCCTGACCCATCTCGCCTCTTAGTCAAGTTGCTGAAGGAAACGTGAGCGGCTTGGGCTGCGTTCTCGGGGTAGCATCGAAGCCTAGTTAGGCGACGCCCGATATTCATTAGCCCCCGCGGGCGTCACGTAGGAGGAAAATCAGATGAAGAGACTGGCAGCCATCGTTCTGTCACTGGCTCTGCTGGGCGGCGCGTTCGCTCAGAGCCTCACCGTGTACACCAGCGTGGACGAGGAGAACGCCGCTAAGCTGTTCGCCGCCTTCACGCGCGACACGGGCATTCAGGTGAACTTCGTGTTCCTGTCGTCCGGCCCGGCTCTCAGTCGCATCGAGGCCGAGTCCAACCGCCCGCAGGCCGACGTGTGGTTCGGCGCCCCCAGCGAGAACCACGTGCTGGCGGCCGAGCGCGGCCTGACCCAGGCGTACGCCAACCCCAACGCGGACGCCCTGGCGGCCAACTTCAAGGACGCTAACGGCGCCTGGTACGGCATCTACACCAACCCGCTCGCCGTAGGCGTGCGCACCGACACCCTGGCCGAGCGCGGCGTGCCCGTGCCCACCAGCTGGGCCGACCTCACAAACGAGGAGTACCGCGGCCTGCTGCAGATGCCCAGCCCGCAGTCCAGCGGCACCGGTTACGCCGTGGTCATGACGCTCCTCGAGCTGTGGGGCGAGGACGCCGCCTTCGAGTACCTCGAAGCGCTGCACCCCACCATCCAGACCTACACCCAGAGCGGCACCGCGCCCTCCGGCTCGCTGGCCGTAGGCGAAACCGCCATGGCCCTGCAGTTCACCCCCGGCTTCCTCAAGCTGGCCGACGAAGGCTTCCCGATCGAAGTGGTGTTCCCCAGCGAAGGCGTCGGCTACGAGGTAGCGGCCGCGTCCATCATCAAGGGCGCCGCTAACCAGGCCGAAGCCGAAGCGCTCATCGAGTGGATCACCTCCGCCGCCGGTCAGCAGGAACTCGTGACCAACAAGACCTACTTCCTGCCCGTGCGCGCCGACGTTAGCGCCGGCGAAGGCATCCCCACCCTCGACAGCATTACCCTCGTGTCGTACGACCCGGCCGTAGCTGCCGAGCGTCGTCAGGAGCTCGTGGACCGCTGGCTCGACCAGGTCCTCGGCCAGTAAAGTAGTGCAACCAGCGGGTCCGAACGCGTGCTGCGTTCGGACCCGCTCCCAATTATTCTTATGATCCACTATCTTGTGAGCGAGCTCAGTATTTTGTGAACCAGATCCGCAGGCTGGCGCGCGACCCGCTGCTGCTGGCCCTGATAATCATCATCTTCGCCGGGCTCGGGCTCTTCGTGGTGTACCCGCTGGTGAAGGTGGTTCTCACCAGCTTCCAGACCCGGGCCGGGCAGTTCACGCTCGAGAACTACGAGCTGTTCGTTAACCGGCGCCTGTACCAGACCGCGCTCAAGAACAGTCTCATGGTCGGCGGCGTGGTGGCCGTCATCAGCGTGCTGCTGGGCTACATCCTTGCCTTCGTTACCACCCGGCT
>JBBAFX010000005.1:0-25311 GCA_041655195.1 Trueperaceae bacterium | reverse complement strand
GCGGCTGTGCTCGACTACCTGGCGCTGATCGAGGAGTTCACGGGCACGCCCGTGGTCATCTTCTCCACCAGCCCCGACCGCGAGGACACGTACGGCGAAGTAGCCTGGTGAGGTGCAAGCAAGTAAGCAAGTCAATTGTGAGGTGATGAGGCGGTGAAGGCGTTGTTCTGGGTTCTCGGCATCCTCGTGCTGGTCGCGGCGCTCCTGGGAGCGGCCGGGTTCGTGCTCTCCAACCGCGTCATAGTGCCCGCCCCGTACGGCCTCATGCCTGAGTTCGAGGTGGTGGGCAGCAAGCAGACGCCCACCGCGGCGCCGTGGCCGCCTGAGGGGCTGCCGCAACCGCTGGTGGACGCCACCGCGGACGCCGCCAGCGTGGCGGTGCTGCTGCCGCTGCCTGAAGGCGGCGCGCAGTTCGAGAACACGTTAGCTGAGGGCGTGTACGGGCTCATGTGGGAGGGCGGCCACGGCGTGCTGGGCGAGGTGCTGAACCGCTCGGGCGGTCAGGTGGAGCGCGAGCTGCGCCTGCTGCAGGGCACTCTGCCGAGCGTGGGCGCGCCCGCGCGCATGGACAACTTCCTCTACCGCACCGACCCGAGCGCGTTAGGGCTCGAGTTCGAGGAGCTGCGCCTAGACGGTCCCGTGGGTTCGTTGCGCGCCTGGTTCGTGCCTGCGGACGGCGGCACCGCCGTGCTCATGCTGCACGGGCGCCGGCGCGGTGAACTGGCCGAGTTGCTGAGGCCCATGAGGGCCTTCCACCAGCTGGGCCTGCCCACGCTGGGGTTGGCGTACCGCAACCACGACGCCAGCACGGCCAGCCCGGACGGGCTCTACCATTACGGCGCCAGCGAGTGGGAGGACGCCCTGGTGGGCGCGCGCGAGCTGCGCACCAGGGGGTACGACCGCGTGCTCCTTTACGGAGTCTCTATGGGCGGCGCGGTGGCGCTGGAGGCGCTGAAGCGCTGGCCGGCGGACGTTCCCGAGGTGGTGGGGGTGGTGCTCGACTCGCCGCTTATAGACCCCTTCCCGGTCATCGAGCTGGGCGCCGAGAAGGCGGGCATGCCGCTGCCAGGGCTCGTCACCCGGCTGGGGCTAACCGTGGCCGGCCTGCGCACGGGCGTTGATTACGGCTCGCTGCGGCAGTACAAGGACGCTCATAACATCCACGTGCCCGTACTGCTCATAGCTGGCGAGGGCGACACCACGGTGCCCATAGGGGCCGTCGACCAGTTCGCGCAAGCGGTGGCCGCGCCCCTCACGTACGTGCGCCTGCCCGGCGTGGAGCACGTGGAGGCGTGGAACCAGGACCCGGACGCCTATTTGGAGTGGCTGCGGGTCTTCCTGGCGTCGCTGGTCATCAGCGCCTGAGAGTCAGCGCTGCCAGGCGCCAGGAGTAAAGCGCCCGGCGCTAGCTGCGCCTAGCCTCGTACGGTTGCGGCGCTCAGCGCTCGTCTAGGGGTACGAACTGCTTGCCGACCGGGCCGGTGTAAGCCAGGCGCGGGCGCATGAGGCGGTTGTCGGCGTACTGCTCGTAGAGGTGCGCCATCCAGCCAGCTATGCGCGCCACGGCGAAGATGGGCGTGTACATGTCGGCCGGGAAGCCCAGCATGCGGTACACGGAGGCGGAGAAGAAGTCCACGTTCGGCTTGACCTCTTTGCCCTTCTTGGCCATCTCGCGGTCCATGACGCGTTCCATCTCGAGGCTCATCTCGAACCACTTCGAGTCGCCGGACTCCTCGGCCAGCGCCCGGCTGACGTCCTTGAGGATGATGGCGCGCGGGTCGAGCACCTTGTAGACGCGGTGCCCGAAGCCCATGACGCGGCCGCCGGGCTTGCCGAGGATGTCCATGACGTACTTCTCCACGGCCTCGATGCTGCCGATCTTCTCGAGCGCGTTCATGACGCCCGTGTTGGCGCCGCCGTGCAGCGGGCCCTTGAGGGCTCCCACGGCCGCGCCGATGGCGCTGTAGACGTCGGTGAGGGTGGAGGCGGTGGCGCGCGCCACGAACGTGCTGGCGTTGGAGCCGTGCTCGGCGTGCAGAACCAGGGCCACGTCCATGACGTTGGTGGCCGCCTGGGTGGGCTCCTCGCCGGTCAGGGTGTAGAGGAAGTTGCCCGCCACGCTCAGGTCGGCGCGCGGCTGCACGGGCTCCTGACCGTTACGGATGCGCTGGAACGCCGCCACCAGCAGGGGGAACTGCGGCAGGAGGCGCAGACCGATGCGCTGCACGTTGTCGGCGTCGACGCCGTTAGCGGCACTGTCGAAGCTGCCGAGGAGCGCCACGGCACTATGCAGCGCCAGCATGGGCTCGGCGTCCTTGGGGAGCGCCTTGAAGAGCTGGTAGACGGCCTCGGGGAGGGTGAAGTTGTGCGCTAGTTGCCGGCGGAACTCGTCGAGTTGCGTGCGGTTAGGCAGGTGCCCATGCCAGAGGAGGTACGTGACCTCTTCGAAGGACGCCTTGCCGGCCAGTTCGCGGATGTCGTATCCGGCGTAGATCAATTGGCCCTTGGCCCCGTCTATGAAGCAGATGGTGCTCTCGTCGATGTACACACCATCCAGGCCTCTGTTGATCGTCTGCTCCATGGTTCCTCCGGCTCATGCGGGCCGTGCAGGCCAGTGCTCTCGCGGTGCGCCCGCTGTGTCGCTGGCTGGCCGGCCCTGCAGGTGGGTTAGTTCGGTGCCCGCGCGCGGCGGGCGGTATGGCGGTCGGCCGCCAACCACGCGGCCTCATCGTCGGCTAGTTTACCGAATAGGGCGGCGCCCTTTGGCCGCCTGATGCGACCGACGGGTGTACCAGCGGCTCAGGGCGCCCGTTCGTGGCTTCAGGCGGCGCCGCGGGGGCGAGGCCTGAGCAGGAACCACAGGAGCGCGGCCACCACCAGCAGCGACGCGACCAGCACGGCGCGCGGCCCGGCGTCGAAGATGCCCAGCAGCATGCCGAGGCCCACCAGCGCCAGTCCGAAGACGAACGCCCAGTGGCCGGGCCGTTCCTCCAACGCTTCGACGGTGACGGCGGCGCTGCCGACGCTGACGAGGAAGGCGCCGCTCCAGTAGAGCGCCACCTCCAGCAGGATGCCCACGGCGGCGCCGACCAGCAGCGCGCCGACCACCAGCAGGCCGTACAGCCCCGTGCGGCCATGGAAGTACAGCGCGGCGGTGCCCGCGAGCAGGAGCCACAGCCAGGCGGCGCTGGAGACGACGATGGAGAGAAGCAGCAGCGTGGCGAGGGCCGCCACAGCGGCGAGTAAGCGAACGGGGTCTGACAACGGGATGATCCCCCTCCTGCAGGCGAACGGCCCTACATCAGACGCCGCTGACGGCCCTCACGGGAGCGGGGCGCGGACCGGTTGCTCTCACCCCATTCTAGTGTGCGCGTGTGGCACGTGCACTTCCGCACGGCGCGCCCGCAGCGTGTATGCCGGGTGGGGCTTTCGCTACCGGCAGCGGGTCCGCCTGGTGCTATCCTCAAGCCGAGCGACAGGAGGGAACGGCGCGGAAACAGAAGGCGCCACCCGGGTAAGGCACGGCTGTCTCATGAGCATCATGACCAGTGCGAACTCACTAAGCCGCCGCAGCGAACTGGCCCTACAGCTAGTAGGTGTCGCGCTATCCGTGTACCTGAAGTGCCCCCGCACCTCCGACCCCGGCCGTAAGGGCCGGGGCGTTCCATTTCAGGGTGCCGCCCCGTTACTGGGCGCGGCCCGCACCGAAGGGAGGCCCGCATGATCCGAGAATCGCAACGCTTCGAGCCGTTCACGGACGAGCCCATCAGCGTCATCAACGACGCCGGCGACTGGATCGCCGAGTTCGAACTCGACCTTGACCAGGGAACGCTGCAACGCTTCTACCGCGACATGCTGCGCGCCCGCATTGCAGATGAACGTTTCGGCCGACTGCAGAGGCAGGGCCGCATAAGCTTCGTAGCTCCCAGCGCTGGCCATGAGGCCGCTCAGGTGGGCGTGGCTCACGCCATAAACGCTGGCAAGGACTGGGTCTATCCGTACTACCGCGACATGGGGCTCTGCCTCGCGCTCGGCATCCCGCTCGTGGAGCTGGTGGGTCAGTCCATGGCCACCCTCGCCGATCCCGCCAAGGGACGCCAGATGCCTTACCACGCAGGTTCGCTTGAGCTGAACACCTTCACCATGGCCTCGCCTATCGCGTCGCACATACCACCCGCCACGGGCACCGCTATCAGCCAGAAGATCGAAGGCAAAGGCGAGATAACCGTCTGCACCTTCGGTGACGGCGCCACCAGCGAGGGCGACTGGCACGCTGGCCTCAACTTCGCAGGCGCACAGGGCGCCCCCGCCGTGTTCGTGTGCCAGAACAACGGTTACGCCATCAGCGTGGATCTGAAGCGCCAGACGGGCTCCGACACCATCCACCAGAAGGCGCACGCCTACGGCATGCCCGGCTACTACGTGGACGGTATGGACGTGCTGGCCTCCTACTACGTCATGCAGGAGGCAGCCGCGCGCGCCCGTGAGGGCGTGGGCCCCGCCCTAGTGGAACTGCTCGTCTACCGTTACGGCGGACACTCGTCCGCCGACGACGACAGCCGCTACCGCCCCCGCGAGGAGGTGGCGCTGTGGCGCGGCCGCGACCCGCTGGCCCGGTACCGGCGCTTCCTGGAGAAGCGCGGCTTGTGGGACGAGGCCACCGAGGAGGCCGCCCGCGCCGAGTACGATGCCGAGTTCACCGCCGCCGTCAAGGTCGCCGAGGACGCCGGCCTGCCCCCGCTGTCCATGATGTTCGATGACGTCTTCGCCGAGATGCCGGAGCGCCTGCGTAAGCAGCGCGACGACGTGCTGGGCGGAGAGGCTTAGAGAAGGAAGTACCGACGTGAGTGCCGTGACCATGGTCCAGGCGGTAGCCCGGACCCTAGACCAGGAGATGGCCCGCGACAAGCGCGTGGTCGTCATGGGTGAGGACGTGGGCAAGCGCGGCGGCGTGTTCCTCGCCACCGACAAGCTCTTCGACAAGTACGGCCCGGACCGGGTCATAGACTCCCCGCTCTCGGAGGCCGCCATCATCGGGGCCGCGCTCGGCATGGCCGTGCACGGTCACAGGCCCGTGGCCGAGATCCAGTTCGCCGATTACGTGTTCCCGGGCTTCGACCAGCTCGTTAGCCAGGTGGCCAAGTTGCGGTACCGCTCGGGCGGGCAGTTCACCGCTCCCATGGTCGTGCGCATGCCGACCGCCGGCGGGGTGAAGGGTGGTCACCACCACTCGCAGAGTCCCGAAGCGTACTTCGTGCACACTCCCGGCCTGAAGGTGGTGGTGCCCAGCACCCCGTCCGACACGCAGGGGCTGCTCCGCAGCGCCATCCGCGACGACGACCCCGTGGTGTTCATGGAGCCCAAGCGCCTCTACCGGGCCATCAAGGAGCCCATCTCCGAGGACCCCGAATACATGCTGCCCATCGGTAAAGCCGCCACGCGCCGCGAAGGCGACGACGTGGTGCTGGTCAGTTACGGCGGCAGCATGGCCGAGACCCTGCGCGCCGCCGACGCGCTGGTGGAGCAGGGCCTCTCGCCGCACGTCATAGACCTGCGCTCGCTGGCCCCCTGGGACGAGGAGGCGGTGCTCTCCGCGGTGGCCCGCGTGGGCCGCGTGGTGCTCGTCAGCGAGGCGCCGCACACCGCCAGCTTCATGAGCGAGGTCTCCGCCACCATCGGCGAGCAGGTCCTCGACGCCCTGCTGGCGCCCCCGGCGCGCGTTTCCGGCTTCGACACCCCGTACCCGTACTCGCACGACCGGGATTACCTGCCCGGACCGAACCGCATACTGCGGGCCGTGCAGCGGGTGCTCGACTACTGAAATCCGGCAGACGCCGCGCGCCCCTAACAGCGCGCGCGGGTCGTTAGCTGAACACCTAGGAGAAGGAGCGTCAATGGCGAGAGAGTTGCGGCTGCCCGAACTGGCCGAGTCGGTTGTGGAAGGCGAGATCGTGCGCTGGATGGTGGAAGTGGGCGACATGGTCGAGCTCGACCAGCCCGTGGTAGAGGTCATGACCGACAAAGTCACCGTGGAACTGCCCAGCCCTTACGCCGGCAAGCTACTAGAGAAGGTGGCGGCTGAAGGCGACGTGGTGGCGGTGAACGCGGTCATAGCGCGCTTCGACGGTGGCGGCGACGCCCCGGCCGCCGAGGCGCCAAAGGCCGCACCGAGCCTGCAGGCGGAGGAGGAGCGCTCCATAGTGGAGGGCGGCCGCCCCGCCGAAGAGGACGACGGCGAGAGCCTCAGCCTCTTCAAGCCTAGCGGTGGTGGCGATGAGACCCTCATAACCATCCGGCGCCCCGGCGGCGCCCGGCCGTCCACCCCGGCTGCGCCCGCTGCAGCTGCTGCCGCCGCCGCCCCCGCAGCCGCCGCGCCGCCCGCCGCCCGTGGGCCTTACGGCCGCGTGCTGGCCGTGCCCGCTGCGCGCAAGCTGGCGCGCGAGTTGGGCGTCGACATCGAGCAGGTCCAAGGCTCAGGCCCTAACGGCCGGGTGCGCCCCGACGACGTGCGCAGGCACGCCGAGGGTGCCGCGGCGCCCGCCGCTGGTGCGCACGCACCGGCCGCCCCCAGCTACGTGAGCCGCCCCGCCTACGTGCCTGGCGAGCAGCCCGAGGAGCGCACCCCGCTGCGAGGACTGCGGCGCGTGATCAGTAACCAGCTCACCACCTCGCACCTAGAGACGGTGCGCACACTGCACGTGGACGAAGCCGACGTCACGGCGCTGGTTGCCCTGCGCGAGAAGCTCAAGCCGCGCGCCGAGGCGCAAGGCGTGAGGCTCTCCTACCTGCCCTTCATCATGAAGGCGGTCGTCGCCGGCCTGCAGCGCTTCCCCATGATCAACTCCAGCCTCGACACCGCCGCCAACGAGATAGTCACCAAGCACTACTACAACCTGGGCCTGGCGGTCGCCACCGATAACGGTCTGGTCGTGCCGGTGGTGAAGGGCGTGGATCAGCGCCCCATCCTCGAAATCGCTGCCGACGTGCAGCGCCTGGCCGAACTGGCCCGCACGGGCAAGCTTGCGCAGGATGACATCCGTGGCGGCACCTTCTCCATAACCAACATCGGTTCACTGGGCGGGCTGTTCTCGTTCCCCATCATCAACCTGCCGGAAGCTGCCATCCTGGGCGTGCACTCGATAAAGAAGCGCCCCGTGGTGCTGGAGGACGACAGCATCGTGGCGCGGCAGATGCTCTACCTGAGCCTCTCGTTCGACCACCGCCTCATAGATGGGGCCGAGGGCGCCATGTTCACCAGCTTCGTTATCGACCTGCTGGAGAACCCCGAAGCGCTAATGCTGGAGCTCTGAGGAGGGCCGCCGGCTACGAGGCGCCGGGCGGCGCGAGCATAGAATCCCCTAAGTGAAGCGGGGAGACCTACCGGTACTACCGACCACGCCCGGCTGCTACCTGTTCCAGCGGGCCGACGGCACCGTCATCTACGTCGGCAAGGCCGTGAACCTGCGCAGCCGGGTGGGCAGTTACTTCGGCACTAACGTGGCGGAGAAGGTGCGCATGCTGCGGCGCGACGCTGCCAGCCTCGACTTCATCGTCACTGAGAACGAGGTCGAGGCGCTCATCCTCGAATCCAACCTCATCAAGGAGCACCAGCCGCACTACAACGTGCTCCTCAAGGACGATAAGAGCTACCCGTTCCTCAAGCTCACCAACGAGGAGTACCCCACACTCATCTTCACGCGGCAGGTCGTGAAGGACGGCGGCATCTACTTCGGGCCCTACCCCAACGCGGGCGCCGTGCGGCGCGTGCAGGACCTCGTGTACAGCGTTTTCAAGTTGCGCAAGAACTCCGGCGTGCCGCTGCAGCTCCGTAACCGCCCGTGCCTGCGCTACCACATGGGCCGCTGCATGGCGCCCTGCATAGGCCAAGCAGATCCGGGCGAGTACCGCCAGGTGGTCGCCGACGTGCGCGCCTTCCTGGAGGGCCGCGTGAGCGAAGTGGTGGAGCGCACGGAGGCGCAGATGAAGGAGGCCGCCCAGCGGCAGGACTTCGAACTGGCCGCCACCTACCGCGACCGCCTCGACGCCCTGAAACGCGTGACGGGCTGGGATTCCAACGTCATGGCTTCAGGCGCGGAGGACCTCGACTTCCTCGGGCTGGCAACCGCCGGCAACCTCGCCATGGTGCAGCTCTTCCAGATGCGCGCCGGGCGCGTGGTGGGCCGCGATAAACGCCTCCTCACTAACGCCGCCGGCGCTACGGAGGCCGAGATCCTGGAGCGCTTCATGGCTGAGTACTACGGGCAAGCCATGCAGTTGCCGCCCCTCGTGCTGGTGCCGGACGCCGAACTGGACGAGCAGATCTGGGAGCGCTTCCTGAGCGAACGGCGCGGCCGCCGCGTGGAGCTGCGCGTTCCGCGCCGCGGTGAGAAGGTGGAACTGCTCAACATGGCGCAGCGCAACGCCGTGACCGGCGTGGAGGCCGAGATAGCGCTGCTGGAGCGCCGCGGCGAGGCGCCCGGCGTGGGCGAACTGCAGGAGCTCCTCGAGCTGGAGAACCCGCCCTGGCGCATCGAAGGCTTCGACATCTCGAACCTCATGGGCACCCACACCGTGGCCAGCATCGTGGCGTTCGAGGGGGGCCGCGCTAAGCGCTCGGACTACAGGCGCCTGCGCATACGCGAGCTCGATAAGCCGGACGACTTCTTCTCCATGCACCAGGCAGTGCTGCGGCGCTTCACGGGTCAGCTGGCCGACAGGCTGCCGCCGCCCGACCTACTGCTGATAGACGGCGGCAAGGGACAGATCAGCGCCGCCAAGCGCGCCCTGTCGGAGGCGGGCCTGCGCATACCGCTGGTGGGCCTGGCCAAGCGGGAGGAGCGGCTGATAACCGGGGCGGGGGAAGAGATCCTCGTGCCGCTCACGCACCCCGCGTTGAGGCTCCTCATGCACGTGCGCGACGAGGCGCACCGCACGGCCGTTGGTTACAACCGGCAGCGGCGCGGCAAGGCGCTGACCCGCAGCGTGCTCGACGACGTGCCCGGCATAGGGCCGCGCCGGCGCGACGCGCTGCTGGCGCACTTCTCCAGCATCGACGAACTGAGGAGCGCCCCCCTGGAGGCGCTGGCGTCCGTGCCTGGCGTGGGGCCGGCGGCGGCGCAAGCGGTGAAGGAGTTCTTCGAGGGCAGCGACTGACAGCGGTTGTTAGCGGGCCGGCGCGCGGGTTCGGGCCGGCGGTCCGGGCGGCAGCGTTCGCCGCGCCGGCAGTCTTACGAAGGCGCGGAGCTGACCTGGCCGACCATGGTCACGCGGCCGTCCCGCCGGTCCCGCCAGCGTTCGCGCGTGAGCTCCATGCGGACGTCTATGCGCCCGTTGCCGTCGACGCGGCGGTCCGTCTCCTGGAAACCGACCTTCTTGAAGGCGCGCTGGGCGCGCAGGTTATCGCCGAAAGTCTCCAGGCGCACCAGGCGCAGGCCTAGCCCCTCGAAGGCGTGACCGAGCAGGGCGTGCATGGCCTCGGGCCCGTAACCGGCTGACCAGTGGGTGCGCTCGCCGATGATGATGCCGAGCGTGCATTCGGCGCCGCGGATGTCGTAAAGCTCGGTGGTGCCTATGAAGTCGTCACGCTCGTCGAAGATGCCGAAGGTGGCGCGGTCAGAGCGCCGCGAATCGTTACGCAGCAGACGCCTGAGCAGCCACAGCGGCATACGGTTGGGAGGGGTGCCGTTGAGGTACGCGATCTCGGGATCGCGGAAATGACTCTGCAGGCGGCGCCAGTCGGTGTCGGAGAACTCCTCCAACGGCCGCAGCGTCACTCGCCCGAACGCGGGTGTCATAGGCAAGAGTTTACTCCGCCGCGGCCTGCGCTGAGCATTCCCGGGTCTCTGCCGGGACTCTGGCGCAGGACAGCTCACGGCGCCGTGCGAACGCGCCCCCCACGGCTATACTGCCGACGTGGCCGGCCGACGCGCTACCCGCGTTGCCGCCTGAGCCAGTGCGAAAGGGAGCCATGACCGACCAACAGAGTGCCGGCAGCAACCTGCCCCCGCTGGAGCAGTTCGCAGAGAAGTTCCGCCGCCTCACCACCGCCATAGGCAGCGTGGTGCTGGGGCAAGAGCGGGTGGTCGAGGAGCTCCTCATAGCTGCGCTGGCGCGCGGGCACGTGCTCATAGAGGGCGTACCCGGGCTGGGCAAAACGCGCTTGGTGCACGCCTTCGCCGACGCCACCGAGCTGGCGTACTCGCGCATCCAGTTCACCCCCGACCTCATGCCCGCCGACGTTACGGGCACCAACGTGTTCATCGAGGCCGCGGGGGAGAGCCGCTTCGAGTTCCAGCCCGGCCCCGTGTTCACCAACGTGCTACTGGCCGACGAGATCAACCGCGCCACCCCTAAGACCCAGTCGGCGCTACTCGAGGCCATGCAGGAGCGCGCCGTCACCGTGGCGGGCAGACGTTACGAGCTGGAGCAGCCGTTCATGGTGCTGGCCACCCAGAACCCGCTCGAGATGGAGGGCACCTACCCGCTGCCCGAGGCCCAGCTCGATCGCTTCCTATTCAAGATCGTCATCGAGCGTCCCGACGCCGCCACCTTGCGCCGCATCCTGGTGGTTACCACCGGTAAGGACGAGGGCGAGGTGCAGCCGGTCTTCACTAGGGCCGAGCTGCTCGAGCTGCAGCGCATGCTGCGCGCCGTGCCGGTGGCCGACGCTGGGCTCGATTACGTGGTGCGCATAGTGGAAGCCACCCACCAGCACCCCATGGTGCGCCTCGGCGCCAGCCCCCGCGGCGCGCAGGCCGTAACGCTAGCGGCGAAGGGTTACGCGCTGGCGGCCGGCCGGCCCAACGTGGAGTTGGAGGACATCCGGCGCGCGGTGCCGGCGGCGCTGCGGCACCGGCTCCTCCTCGACTTCGAGGCTGAGGTGGAGGGCGTAGGCACCGACGCCATCCTGGCCGAAGTGTTGGAGAAGGTCAGCCGGAGCGGCTGATGCTAGCGCCGCGCACCCGCGCGCTGCTGGACCGGTACGGCCTGGCTTCCCGCGCCCTCTCCCGGGTGGGCGGCGAGCGCAGCGCCACCGAACCCGGGCAGAGCGTGGAGTTCCACGATTACCGCGCTTACCAGCCGGGCGACGAGCTGCGCTACGTGGACTGGCGCGTGTACGCGCGCACCGGGCGGCTCTACACGCGCCTCTACCAGGCTGAACGCTCCGTGCGCCTGCACCTGGTGCTCGACAACTCCGCCAGCATGTCGCTTTACGGCAAGGACGCCTACGCGCGCACGCTGGTGCAGCTCCTCACGTACGTCTCGCAGCGCGAC
Source organism: Trueperaceae bacterium (assembly GCA_041655195.1). Taxonomy (GTDB): domain Bacteria; phylum Deinococcota; class Deinococci; order Deinococcales; family Trueperaceae; genus JAAYYF01. The sequence goes on along the minus strand of JBBAFX010000005.1, from coordinate 14,037 downwards.
GCGCCCACGCAGCTGCACCTGCTGGACGGGCGCGCCAGCCGCCCCGCCCAGGGCCTCGGTGGCCTGCTCGAGAGCCTCAGGTTCGTGGACGAGGCCGGTACGGCGCGCCCCGCGGGTGCCGGGGCGGGCACCGAAGGCGCCTCCCTGTTGCCCGTCACGGCACTGAAGCGCTTCGCGCTGACCCTTCCCGCCCTGCGCGGCAGCTCGCTCGTGCTGGTGGTGTCAGACCTCCTCGAGGAGACCAGCCTGCGGCCCACCCTGGCGGCGCTGCGCGCGCGCGGCGTGGACGTGGGCTTCCTGCAGGTGGTGGCGGAGGAGGAGCTCTCCCCGCCCGTGGCGTTACTGGAGCTCTTCGACGTGGAGAGCAGCGAGAAGCTGCCCGTGGGCGCCGCGGAGGTGGAAGCCTACCGGGCGGAGGTGCGCGCGTTCCTGGCGCGGACCCGCGCCGCCATCCTCAAAGCCGGTTACAAGCACGCGCTCATGAAGGCGCCTCTGGCTGGGCAGGACGTGGAACGCGCCGCCCTCGCCGCCCTCATCCGGGCCGGCATCCTGATCAAACGCTAAGGGGGCGGGGCCAGCCGCCCGTGCTGGGGCGCCCGCCGGCTGCAGTGCCTGGTACCCGGCCGAGGCGCCACCCCGGTGTGGCGGCTGCGCTCGCCACGTATGATGTGCCGCGTGAGTGAACGTCTGGCTTTGTTGGCGCTGGTGCTTCTGACGGCACTAGCGGTAGTGGTCGCACCGTGGGGTGCGGTCAACCGCGAGACCGGCGCCCGTAGCGCGGTGGTCCTCCTACCTGACCGGGTGGTCGACTTCACCGGCCGTACCGAACCGGTCAACCTCCCAGCCCAAGGCACCATCCTGGTGCTCACCCTCGTCGGTCTGGCCGGCGTGGCCGCCGGCGCGGCGGTACGGGGGCGCGCCCGCTTCGTGGTGTGGTTCGTGAGCGGCCTCGTACTGGTGGCCGGCACGGGCTGGGGTGTCAACCGTTTCTACGAAGGGGTGGCCGACGCTAGGATCTCCGCGCTGGTGGCCGAGGTGCAGCGCGCCATAGACAATCCGCGTCCCACCATGGACGTAGCGGCGCTGGAACAGGTGGTCGTCGACGCCCCCACCAGGAGCCTCAGCGAGAACATCGCCGCCGCCGACGACGCCGGGCTCGTCATCAGGCGCCTGCCGTACAGCGGCGCGGGCTTCGGGCTCACGGCCTTCCTCGCCGTCGTCACCGGCATCTTCGCGCTGCTCTTCAGCCTACGCTTCTGGCCGGGCGCCTCGCGGCTCCTCGACCGGCTCATCAGGGGCGCGGCGGTGCCCGCCATCTCTATCTTCCTGGCGCTACTCGCCGCAGCTGTGGTGATCCTGGCGCTGCAGCCCACCCCGGTCGGTTCGAGCGTGGTTATTGAAGGCTGGTTCCAGTACCTGGTCGGCCGGCTCGACACGCTCTGGTACGCGTACTTCTCCATGTTCCACGACTCGCTCGGCACGGTGAACGGCTTCGCCGAGTCGCTCAAGTTCGCCACGCCCCTCATCTTCACGGGCCTGGCGGTGGCTTTCGGTTTCCAGGCGGGCCTCTTCAACATCGGGGCGCCCGGCCAGATGGTCATGGGCGCCGTGTTCGCCATGTTCGCCGGTCTCTACATCCCCGGTCCGCGCCTCATAGTGCTGCCTCTCGCCGTGCTCTCGGCGGGCCTGGGCGGCGCCGTGTGGGGCGCCATCCCCGGCTGGCTCAAGGCGCGCTTCGGCGCCAACGAGGTCATCAACACCATCCTCCTGAACTTCGTGGCCGCCTCCATACTGCTGTTCATCCTCTCCTCCGGTAACGTCTTCGCGGCCGCGGCGGTGCGCATCATCGCCGTCATCGGCGTGCTGCTGGTGATCATGATCCTGCTATCGCTCATCCCCGCCGTGCGGGCGCTCGTACGGCGCGGTCCCAGGCTCGCCGCCGCCGTTGGTCTGGTGGTGCTGCTGGGCGGCACCGTGGTGGCCGGCTTGCCGCAGGAGGGCGACCAGCCCGTGACGCTGCAGATGCCATTCAAGGTGCCGGGTAACGAACCGAAGTCTCAGGAGCTCAACCACAGCGCGCGCCTGCCGCAGCTGCCGGCCATGCTCGGAATCTCGCGGGCGGGCGTGAACGTCATAGCCATCGATTACGGCCTGCTGGTGGCGCCGCTCGCGGTGCTCGGCGCGCTCGTGCTGCTACCCCGCTGGCGCCGCCTGCGGCCCTGGGCGCGGCGCCTGCCGGCCGCGCTAGGCGTCGGGGTCGTGGCTTACGGCCTCACCTGGCTGCTCGGCTGGACGGGGCTGGCCACCGCCATACCGCCCACCAAGCTCAACCTCTCGTTCCTGCTGGCCCTCGTAGCGGCCGCGCTTGTTCACATAGTGCTGTTCCGCACCAAATGGGGTTACGAGCTGCGCGCCGTGGGCCTGGCGCCCCGCGCGGCTGAGTACGGCGGCGCCAGCATAGCTAGCAGCACCATCTGGGCTATGGCCATAAGCGGTGGCCTCGCCGGCCTCACGGCCACGCACTACGTGCTGGGCGGCGCACTCGAGGATTACGCCCTCAGGCAGTCCATACCCACCAACGACGGCTTCGACGGCATAGCCGTGGCCCTGCTCGGCGCTAACCAGCCCATCTTCATAGTGCTGTCGGCGTTCCTGTTCGGGGTGCTCAAGTACGGCGGTTCCGTGCTGAACATCACCTTCCCCAACCTCACGCGCGAGGTGGTCAGCATGATCCTCGCGCTGGTGGTGCTCTTCATCGCTGCGCGCGGCTTCCTGCCGCAGCGCCTGCTCGACCCGCGCACCTGGATGGACGCCTCCACCGGCCCGGCCAAGGACGACGCCAACCAGAAGAGGTCCACAGTAGGGGAGGGGGGCTGACGTGGACACCGTACTGCTGCTAGCGCTCGTTTCGTCCATGATCCGCGCCACCACCCCACTGCTCTTCGCCGCGCTGGGCGGGCTCTTCAGCGAGCGCGCGGGTGTCGTCAACATCGCGCTCGAGGGCATCATCCTCTTCGGTGCTCTGGCCGCGGCAGTGACCGCTCAACTGATCGAAGCGCCGTTCCTGCGGGAATCGCTCAGCGCCCGTGTCTGGTACGCGCCGTGGCTCGGCGTGGTGGCGGCCATGATCGCGGGCGGCATCATCGGTTGGATCCACGCCGTGGTCTCCATCCGCTACAAGGCCGACCAGATCATCTCGGGCACCGCCATCAACCTCATGGGTGTCGGCATCCCCGCCGTCATCCTCTCGGGCCTGTACAACAACACGGCCACCTCCACCCCCATCCGTAACCGCCTGCCTGCCTGGGAGCTCTTCGGCATCGATGGCCTAGCCTTCAGCCCGCTCGTCTACCTGGCGTTCCTCCTCGTGCCCATCACCTGGTTCGTGGTCTACCGCACGCCGTTCGGCCTGCGGCTACGCTCCGTGGGCGAGCACCCCGAGGCGGCCGACTCGCTCGGCGTGAACGTGTTCCGCATGCGTTACGTGGGCGTGGTGTTGTCGGGCGTGCTGGCCGGTCTGGCGGGCGCTTACCTGAGCATCGGTAACGTCAACCAGTTCGTGTCCGAGATGTCCGGCGGGCGCGGCTTCATAGCGCTGGCGGCGCTCATCTTCGGCAAGTGGCACCCGTTAGGCGTGTTCGGCGCCACGCTCCTGTTCGGCGCCTTCCAGGCTTCCGAAGTGCTGCTAGGCGGCGGTCGCATCCTGCCGCCGACGGTGGTGCAGTCGCTGCCTTACATCCTCACCATGATCGTGCTGGCCGGCTTCGTGGGTCGTTCCGTAGCCCCTAAGGCCTCCGGCAAGCCCTTCGAGAAGTGACCCCAGCAGGGAGGTAGCTCGTGGCGTTCGCTAGGCGCTCTGGCATACTGCTCCACCCCACCAGCCTGCCCGGCGCTTACGGCGTGGGCGAGCTCGGCCGCGAGGCCACGGCGTGGCTCGATTTCCTCGCCTCCGCCGGGCAGCGCCTGTGGCAGGTCATGCCGCTGGGGCCCACCGGCTACGGCGACAGCCCGTACCAGTCGTTCAGCACCTTCGCCGGCAACCACTTCCTCATCAGCATGGAGACGCTCGTGGAGGAGGGCTGGCTGCAGGCCGCCGAGCTGGCGTCTTTAGCCGAGCTTCCCGCCGAGCGGGTCGATTACGGCGCGCTCATACCCCGCAAGCTCGAGTTGCTAGAAGCAGCGGCGGAGCGCTTCGGCCGCGCGGCCAGCGCCGCCACGCTGGCGCAGTTAGAGGCGTTCAAGCATGAGCACGCCGGCTGGCTGGACGACTACACGCTCTTCATGGCCCTGAAGGAAGCGCACGGCGGCTCCGCCTGGAGCGAGTGGGTGCCGGGGCTGCGCGACCGTGAGCCGGCAGCGCTGGCGCGCGCACGCGCTGAAGTGGCCGCGCACGTGGCCAAGCACACCCTGTGGCAGTTCTGGTTCTTCACGCAGTGGAACGCCGTGCGCGCCCGCGCAAGGGAGCTGGGCGTGGAGATCATCGGCGACGTGCCGATCTTCGTCTCCATGGACTCCGCCGACGCCTGGGCTAACCCCGAGCTGTTCCACTTCGCTGAGGGCGGTGTTCCCACCGTGGTGGCGGGCGTGCCGCCCGACTACTTCTCCGTAACCGGGCAGCGCTGGGGCAACCCGCTCTACCGCTGGGACCGTCTGGCCGAGACGGACTACGCCTGGTGGGTGGAGCGCGTGCGCGCCACCTTGAAGATGGTCGACATCGTGCGCATAGACCACTTCCGCGGCTTCGCGGCTTACTGGCAGATCCCCGCCTCCGAGCCGACGGCCGTGAACGGCCGCTGGGTGCCGGGCCCGGGCGACGAGCTCTTCGCGGCCCTCAGGCGCGAACTGGGTGAGCTGCCCCTCATAGCCGAGGACCTAGGCGTCATAACCCCCGACGTGGACGAGCTGCGCCGCAGCAACGGCTTCCCGGGCATGAAAGTGCTGCAGTTCGCCTTCGCCAGCGATGCCGACGACCCGTACCTGCCGCATAACTACACGAACGAGTGCGTGGTTTACACGGGCACGCACGATAACGACACCACCGCCGGCTGGTACGCCGCCGCCCCCGAGGTGGAACGCGACCTGGTGCGCCGCTACCTGGCCCGGGACGACGGCGAGATCGCCTGGGAGCTCATACGGCTGGCGCAAGCCTCCGTGGCCGACACGGCCATCGTTCCCCTGCAGGACGCGCTAGGCCTCGGCTCCGACGCGCGCATGAACACGCCCGGCACGGCTGGCGGCAACTGGTCGTGGCGCTTCGCGTGGCAGGACGTGCCGTACTGGATAGCCCCGCAACTAGCGGAGTTGGCCGAACTGTACGGGCGCCTGCCCGGCACCGGCGCCAAGGACACGGCGTACCGTCAGTCGGTGCTGGACGACTGAAGCGCCCCTTCCGTAAGGGGGCAACAACGAGCGGAGCGGCGCAACAGCCGCTCCGCTCGCTTCGTCAGGCACTAGGGCCCGGCTCCGCCGCCGGGTTCAGCTTCGGAAGATGACCTCTTCGCGTTGGAAGTTGCGGTGTGCGAAGGCCAGCAGGAGCAGGATGATGACCAGCATCGAGCCCCATACGAGCGCCAGGCGGCTCGGGTCGATGACGCCCCGCACCACGTCATCCATGAGGAGAAGGACGTTGAAGACGGGGATCAGGTAGGCCTCGTTGCCGAGCCCGATGAGGTCCTTGAACTGCAGCAGGACCACGGGGATTATGAACACGAACGAGAGCGGCGCGATGTAGCTCTGCGCCTCCTTGAAGGAGCGCGCGAAGAGCGATATGCCGATGAGCACCGCCGCCACCAGCGCGGCCAGCAGCAGGGCGCTGACGATGAGCACCACGATGGAGAGCAGGCTGACGTTCAGGCCGCCGCCCATCATGGTCACGATCTCGGCGCCCTGGTCACCCAGGCGGGGCAGGAACACGGCGCTGAGCACCGCACCACCTATGAGGAAGCCGACGATGGCCATGAGCGCCGCACTCAATCCGAACGTGAGGGTGGCCAGGAACTTGCCGACAACCACCTCGGTGCGCCGCACGGGCGACACCAGCAGCACCTCGAGCGTGCCGCGCTCCTTCTCGCCGGCGGTGGCGTCGACCGCTGTCATCTGGCCGCCGGTGAGGGTCCAGATGGCGATGAAGAAAGGGATGAGCCATGAGAACTGGCCGCTGGAGCGCTCGGCGGCGGTGCTGGCGTCGATGCTCTGAACCTGCAGTGGCTGCAGCACGCTGGGGTCGAGGCCGGCGTCAACCAGGCGCAGCGCCACCACCTGCTGCTGGAAGATGGCCACCGCCTGCTGCACCTTGGAGGCGTCGAGTTCGCTCTTCATGTTGCCCTGCTTGGAGTAGATCGAGATGGTGCCGCTGCCGTTACCCGCCAGGGCGGCAGCCAACGGCTCGGCCACGCCGATGACAACGTCGACGTCGCCGTTCTGCACGGCCGCCACGCCGTCGTCAACGGGCACCAACTCCACGTTCTGCGCTTCGAGAAGCTCAACGAACTCTGTTGGCAGGTTGCTCAGGCCAACAACGCCGATAGGCGTGATGTTGGTGGCCTCGCGCTCGAACAGGCCGCCGAGCAGGAGCGGCATGCCCAGCATGACGACGGGCATGAGCAGCAGCGGGATGAGCAGGTTGGAGACGATGGCGCGGGTGTCACGCAGGGTGGAGAGGATCTCCTTGCGCGCCACGCGCCAGATCATGACCGGCCGCATCAGCGCACCTCCTCCGCGCCCATGTCGACGCGGCTCACGAGGCGGAAGAACGCCTCCTCGATGCTGCTACTGCCGTTCGAGTTCTTCAAGCCCGCCACGCTGTCCTCGGCGATCTTGCGACCCTGGTAGATGATCGCTGCGCGGTCGCACAGCTCCTCGACCTCGCTCATGACGTGCGTGGAGTACACCACCGCGCGCCCCTTGCTGGGGTAGTCGCGCACGAAGTCAACGACCGCGCGGCGCGCCACCACGTCGAGGCCGCTGGTGGCCTCGTCGAAGAAGATGACGGGCGGGTCGTGCAGCACGGCGCGGGCTATGACGATCTTCTGCGCCATGCCCGTCGAGAAGCCGCCGGCGCGGCGCGTGAGCGTGTCACGCAGGCCCAGTAGCTCATCGAGTTCCGTGATGCGCTTCTCGATCTGCGCCTCGCTAAGGTCGTATAGGCGCCCGAAGTAGTAGAGGATCTCGCGGCCCGTGAGGCGGTCGTAGAGCCCCATGCCGCCGTTCACCACGCCGATGGCGGCGCGCACGGCTTCGGGCTGCTTGAGCACGTCGTGGCCGGCTATGGTGGCCGTGCCGGAGTCGGGTTTGAGCAAGGTGGCGAGGATGCGCAGGGTGGTCGTCTTACCCGCCCCGTTGGGTCCGAGCAGGCCGTAAACCTCGCCGGGGGCCACGCTGAAGCTGACGTTGTCGACAGCTTTGACTTTCCCGAAGCTCTTACTTACGTTGCGTACGTCGATCAGCTCAGCCATAACGGGGCAGTCTAACGTGAGTCTGTCATGGGCATATGTCGGGGGCGACCGGCGGCGCCGAGGGGGCCGGTCGCCCGCTCGCCTCGCGCCGGACGGGGCGGAGCCAGCGCGCCTTGCTATCATCGCCGCAATGTCAGCCCAAGCAGCTCAAGCTGCCCAAGATTTCGCCGCTCTGGACGCGCATCAGCTGTTGCCGCGGGTACTCACCGAGACCGCGCGCGCCGAGCTCGGCACCCACCTGCTGGGGCACTCCCTCGCGTACCCCATGGTGCCGCGCTTCCGGCGCGCCGCGTCCTTGCCCGGCGACGGCCTGGCCGTCCTCGGCGCCGAGGACGCGCTCGACGTGGCCAACAAGCACCCGCTGGAGCAGACTGTGGCCCTGCTGAGCGCCGACGGCATGGGGGCGCTCATACGCAGTGTGAACCTGCTGGCGCAGCGCGGCGTGGCCGCTGTGGCGCTCGATATGAGCCCGCTGGCGGACTCGCCCCCTTACGGCGAGCGCGCCTGGCGTCCCCGCACGCGCGAGGAGATAGCCGAGCTGCGCGCCGCGGCGGGCCGGCCCCTCTGGCTGGTGGGCCTGGGCAGCGCGGCGGACGCGGAAGTGGCCGCCGAGGCCGGCGCGGACGTAGTGGTAGTGGGCTCCGAGCTGGGTCGGCGCCTGGGCGCCCCGCCGGTGATCGAGGTGCTGCCCGAGGTCATAGACGCCGTGGGCGGCATGCTGGCCATAGTGGCGGGCGGCCCCGTGCGTGACGGCGTCGACGTGCTGCGCTACCTGGCGGTGGGGGCCGAGCTGGTGGTGGTCGACAGCGAACGCCCTGTCGACTCGCTGGCTGCCGAGCTCGAGTACGCCATGCGTATGACGGGTTGCGCCGACGTGGGCGACATCGGGTACGAGATCCTCTTCGCGCCCCTCTTCGGAGAATCGTGATCGCATTCGTGAGCGGCCTGGTGGCCGAGGTGGGCGAAGCGAGCGTGGTGGTGGACGTAGGCGGGGTGGGCCTGGAGCTGCTGGCGCCCTCGGCCACCCTGGCGAAGTGCCAGGTGGGTCAGCCCGTGAACCTGCGGACGCAGCTGATAGTGCGTGACGAGCAGCCGACCCTGTACGGCTTCCATGATCCCGACCAGATAACCGTGTTCCGGCGCCTGCTGGACGTGACGGGGGTGGGGCCCAAGGTGGCGCTCAGCGTGCTCTCGACCCTCCCCGTGGCGCTCATAGCCACGGCGGTCAGCAACCAGGATCCGGGCCTGCTGACGGCCGCGCCCGGCGTGGGCAAGCGCACTGCCGAGCGCATCGTGCTGGAGCTGCGCGACCGCCTGCCGGAGTCGCTCATGGCGGGCGCGGAGATGAGTCCCGGCCGGCGCCTGCTGGCCGGCGCGGGCGAGGACGCGGTGGCGGCGCTGCTGGCGCTCGGTTACCGGGAGAGTCAGGTGAAGGGCGTCGTGGCTGAGCTGGCCGCCGACGCCCCGGATGACAGCGCGGAGGCGCTGATCAGGAAAGCGCTGGCGCGGCTCCGCTGAGCGCGCGTGCGGCGTCCACCACCGAGATGTCGAAGGCCTGCCCCACGGCGGCGTAGGTGAGCTTGCCGGAGTGGGTGTTGAGCCCCTTCAGGAACGTCTGGTCGGTCCTGAGCGCCTCGAGGCCGGCTCCGGCCAGCTTAAGCGCGTAAGGCAGCGTCTGGTTGGCGAGCGCCTTGGTGCTGGTGTTGGGCACCGCGCCTGGCATGTTGGAGACGCCGTAGTGGACCACGCCGTCGACCTCGTAGATGGGCGACTCGTGCGTGGTGGGTTGGATGGTCTCTATGCAGCCGCCCTGGTCCACGGCTACGTCCACGATGACGCTGCCGGGCTTCATGAGCGCCAGCATGTCGCGCGTCACCAACCGCGGCGCGCGCGCCCCCGGTATGAGCACGGCCCCGATGAGGAGGTCCGTCTGCGGCAGCAGTTCGAGGATGTTACCCAGGTTGCTGGTGGTGGTCTGGATGCGCCCGTTGAAGACGTCGTCTAGGTACTGCAGGCGGGCGTGGTTCACGTCGAGCAGGTTCACGCGGGCGCCCAGGCCGAGCGCCAGCTTGGCGGCGTTGGTGCCCACCATGCCCGCCCCAAGGACGGTGACGGTGCCGCCCTGCACGCCCGGCACGCCGGACAGCAGCAGCCCGCGGCCGCCGTGCGCGCGCTCGAGGAAGTGCGCCCCCACCTGCGGCGCCATGCGGCCGGCCACCTCGCTCATGGGCGTCAGCAGGGGCAGCGCGCCGTTCGGCTGCTGCACGGTCTCGTACGCCACCGCGGTCGTGCCGGCCGCGAGGAGCGCCTCGGTCAGCGCCCGGTCGGCGGCTAAGTGCAGGTAGGTGAAGACGATCTGGTCGTCGCGCAGGTACGGGTACTCGGAGGCCATAGGCTCCTTGACCTTGAGGATCAGCTCCTGCGCCCAGGCGTCCGCCGCCTCGCCGAGCGTGGCGCCGGCGGCTACGTACTCTTCGTCGGCGAAGCTCGAGCCCACGCCCGCGCCGCGCTCCACCAGCACCGAATGCCCAGCGCTCACTAGCGCCTGCACCGCGCCGGGCGTAGCCGAAACGCGGAACTCCTGGGGTTTGATCTCCTTGGGGATACCGATTCTCATATGCAGCTCCTGCTACCCGGCGCCTGGTTCCATGAAGGTGCCGCCGCCGCCTCTGCTCCGGCGGGTGGCGGTCCGCGCCTAGGGGTTGAATGCGTAGAGTCTACCGCTGCCAGGCGCGTACGACCCGCACCGGCCTGACCGAACCGGTACCCTGCGCGGCGGCCGGCGCAGCGTCATGGACGCCGTTATCCGCCGCGTTCTCGTCCACGCGCGGTTCCACCAGGGCTACCAGCGCGCCGTCGGCTTCGTGCGCCACCGTGAGCTCCGTTACCGGCAGAAGGGCCCGCTTCCCCTGCCGCAGCGCCAGCGCCGTGGCGGCGTCCACCGCCAGCCGCGGTAAGTCGAGGGCCGCCAGCGGCGTCAGGCCGGGTGTGCTGCCGAGCGCCTCGAGCGGCGTGCAGTTCGCTAGGTCGACGTTGCCGGCGCCCGTGCGCACCAGGCCCGCCAGGTGGGCGGGGAGGGCCAGGGCCTCGCCCAGGTCGCGGGCGAACGAGCGTACGTAAGTGCCGGCCCCGACCTCCAACGCGAAGAGGGCGGTGGGCAGTTCCATCAGCGTGGGCGGCAGGTCGAAGCTGCGCCCGGTCGGGTCGGGCCGCCAGCCGGCGGGGGTGCGCGCGAAGCGGTCCGGTAACAGCGCGCGGGCACGCGCGAAGGCGACGAGCTGCACGTCGTGATAGTGCGCCGCGCGCGCAGGCGGCTCCTCCGCCTCGCCGCGGCGTGCGGCGGCGTAACTGCGCTCACCCCGTTGCTTGATTGCCGAGTAGGCGGGTGGGCGCTGGAGCATGGCGCCAGTGAAACGCGCGGCCGCGGCCGCCACCTTCTCGGCGTAGAGGTGCGTCAGGGCGGCCGGTTCGGCGACCGCGTCCACGGGACCCTCCGCGTCGAGAGTGGGTGTGCCCGCCCCGAACGCCACCCAGGCCAGGTAGCGCTTACGGCTGGCGGTTAGGTAGGGCGAGAGCTTGGTCGCCTCGTTCGCCAGCACCACCAGCACGCCAGTGGCAAGCGGGTCGAGCGTGCCGGCGTGACCCACCCTGCGCGTACCGAGCTGCCGGCGCGCCCGCGCCACCACGTCGTGGGAAGTGAGTCCGAGCGGTTTGTCGATGGGGTAAACGGACACGTTCAGATGCTAGCCCACGCCGCGTGGCTGGCAGGAGATGCGAGTGGCCGGCGGAAGACCGTGTGGCTGGTCGGGGTGTGGGCTCCGGGAGCGGGTTGATGGCCCGCCCCCGCCTGACAGGGTCAGAAGAAGAGCGAACGCACCCAGGGGCTCAAGGCGACGGCTATGAGGAGGCCAATGTGCAGCGTCAGCTGCGCTATGAGCGGTTCCCAGCCGCTGCGGCGCCGGCCCCAGGCGTCGGCCAGCACCAGCCCGAAGGGGAGGAGCAGCACGATGGGCACGCCGAACGTGAGCGCGTAGAGGGAGCCTGAGAGCACGGTGGCGATGGTGGTGGTGTAACGCTTCTTGAGGGGCGCGAGCATGAAGGAGCGGAAGAAGAGCTCCGCCAGCGGGATGAGGATGGCGGCCGCCACCACCAGCGGGGTGGCTTGCAGCATGTCGAGGTAGAAGCCGCCCAGCGCTTGGCCGCCGGGGCGGTAGTGCAGGAACGCCACGGTCAGGGCTAGGAAGAGGAGCCCCCAGCCGAGGCCGTACGGCACGGTGCGGGCGTCGCCCAGGAGTTCCTCGTAGGCGTCGTGCCCGTTCATCTGCACGCGGCGCCACGAGAGCAGCGCCAGCATGACGGCTACGGTGAGGAAGAAGAGCGCCTTGGCGTCGCCGCCCGTGCCGGGCGTGAGGAGCGCCAGCACGTTCTCGTAACTGATGAGCCCGTACAGCACGGTGACGAGCAGGCCCACCAGCAAGGCGGTGATGAGTGTGCCGTAGATCTGCCCTACGCTCCAGGGCTGCGGTCCTTCGACCACTTCCAGGGAGGAGGAGGCGGAGATGCGGCTCTCGCCCACGAGGTGCAGCGCCACCAGCAGGAGTAGCAACAGCACCCAGAGGAGGGTGTTGCCGCCCAGGGCGCTGGTGAAGTTCTCGCGCCGGAACGATTCGCGCAGCGCCAGCCCGCCGCCCGCGAAGTCGCCCTCGGCGTACGAGATGAGCGCTAGCCCGCGCAGGTCGGCGGCTTGAGCCTCCACGTTGCGGGCGCCGCGCAGCTGGTGCGCGGTGGCCAGGTGCCCGGAGGCGGCGGAGAGGTTGCCCTGCGCCCACAGCGCGCGGCCCAGCAGAGAGCGGACGTCTGGGTCGCGGTCGTTCCCGGTGAGCTGGATGTAGCTGCTCAACTGGCGCGCGGCGTTGTCGGGATCGCGCAGGCGCAGGCGCAGCTCGGCGTCGAGGAGGCGGTACTGCGCGTCGAGCGGATCTATCTCTATGGCCCGCGCGTACGCTGCCAGGGCGTCAACGTAGCGGCCTTGAGACTGCATGATCTGGCCGTTGAGCACGGCCACGCGCGCCTCAAGTTCGAGGTTCGCCTCGTCGGCCAGGCGGCGCTGGGCTTCTTGTAGGAGCGCTTCGGCTTCGCCGGGGCGTTCGTTGTCGAGCGCGGCTTGAGCCAGCAGCACGAGCGGTTCGGCGGTGGTGATGCGGTTGCGGACCCGCCGCAGGCGGTTCTCAGCGCTAGTAGGATCCCCTAGGCCGAGCTCTATACGGGCCAGCACCAGCTCCGCTTCCGCGAAGTCGGGCCTGACCTGCAGTGCGTTAAGGCAGAACTGGCGCGCCGTCTCGAGGTCGCCGCGCGCTTCGAACAGATGGCACTGGTTGAAGTACCGCGTCTCGTCGAAGCCCTGCGCGTGCCCGTTTGCCAGTAGCAGCGCCATGAGGAGAGTCAGCGCCGTAGCGAGCACACCGCGCCGCCTTTCCACACCTGCCCCCATGTCGTGGAACATAAGGTCCCTTTCGTATTCGCCTGGGTTGGCGACCAAGTCTCCGTATCATGACCCGTAGCGCGCGGCGCGTTCGGTTAGGTCGTTCACTTCCGCGTGGCACACGACTTTTCGCAGGTTAAGGCTCGCTGAAGCCGTCAGAGTCGAGCGTTCACTGACGGCTGTTAGCATTGCTCCATGGTGCGAACGAAATCCCCTACTCCGTTCGCGTGGCGCACATGGCTCTGACGCATCTATTCCTCATCGGGCAGCTCATGCTGCACTTACCCGTAATGCCTGCCGGCACCGAGGTTCGCCTCATGTCGGTGGACCTCTTCACCGTCCACGCGTCGGCGCAGGTGGAGCGCGCCTACCTGAAGTTCCGGGAGCTCCCGCCTCCCGGCACGGAAGTGCGCATACTGATCTTCCCTCCGGACGCGGATGACACCGCCCTGGCCGAGGCGCTCAGCGGCGCCACCGCCTTGAAGGGGTTCGTGTCTGAGGCCGGTACGGATATCCTGGTGTTGTTCGAGGGGGAGTCAGAACCCCTATCGCTGAGAGCCTTGTTGCTGCAGGAGCGCGAGATCTGGTTGGATCTGCCGCTCGGAAGGAGCCAGTGACGATGACTGGCAAACGGATACTGATAGTCGAGGACGATCTCGACATCCTTAGGCTGCTTACCCGCGAGCTCGAGGACGCCGGCTTCGAGGTCCTGGCGTTCGACAGCGGTATCCGCGGTCTTTCCGCGGTGCGTGAGAGCGAACCCGACCTGGTGATCCTCGACTTGGGCCTGCCTGACCTGACGGGGCAGGAGATCGCGCGCCGCGTGCGTCACACGGGCGACACGCCGATCATCATCCTCACCGCCGCCGACGAGGTGGGCACCAAGGTGGAGATGTTGAACGCGGGCGCCGACGATTACCTGGCGAAACCGTTCCACGTGGAGGAGTTACTGGCGCGCGTGAACGTGCAACTGCGTAAGCGCACCCTGGGCTCCGCGCAGAAGATCGGCGAGCTGACGATAGACCCGGTACGCCGCCAGGTGTTCTGGGCGGAGGACGAGATCCGCTTCTCGCCCCGCGAGTACGAGCTCATCACCTACCT